>JBLIBL010000012.1:0-60276 GCA_047633355.1 Polaribacter sp. | reverse complement strand
TTTACGACTTGATTAAATCCGCTAATGTTTTTCTCTTTTGTAAAAAATAACCCAAACATACTACCTACGTGGTTTGTGGTGAATGGAATCGAATGTTTGTCAGCGAGACTCTGTAACCCATTGACTAGTCGTTCACAATAATCATAAAGTGGTTTAAAAAAATCGTCTTCTGTTAATAAGTTTAATGACGCTAATCCTGCTGACATGGCGATAGGGTTTCCAGAAAGAGTACCCGCTTGATAAACCGGACCTGCGGGAGCTAAATATTGCATGATCTCCTTTTTTCCGCCAAAAGCGCCGACTGGCATACCTCCACCAATTATTTTACCCAATGTTGTTAAGTCTGGGGTTACACCATAAAGTTGTTGAGCCGATCCTGGACCAACCCTTAATCCACACATCACTTCATCAAAAATTAATACGGCATTAAACTCATCACAAAGTTTTCTGAGTCCTTGTAAGAAGCCGTCAACTGGCGGAATACAGTTCATGTTACCGGCAATGGGTTCGACGATCACTAAAGCCACGTCATCTTTGTTGGCTTCAAATAATTCCCTAACGCTTTTTAGGTTGTTAAAATCTGCGGTGAGTGTATGTTTAGCAAAGTCTGCAGGAACGCCTGGTGAAGTGGGCTCTCCTAAAGTTAAAGCGCCGGATCCTGCTTTAACTAATAAACAATCAGCGTGACCATGATAACAACCTTCAAATTTAATGATTTTGTCTTTGCCAGTGAATCCTCTAGCCAATCGAATGGCAGACATAGTCGCTTCGGTTCCAGAGCTCACCATTCGTACCTGCTGAATTGATGGAATCATAGAGCAAACTTTTTTTGCCATTTCTAATTCGATTTCAGTTGGAGCGCCAAAGCTAAGTCCGTTTTCCGCGGCTTCGATTACGGCTTTTTTAATTGCTGGGTGATTATGACCATGAACCATCGGTCCCCATGAGCCAACATAATCGACGTAATTTTTACCATCAACATCTGTGAAATAAGCTCCATTTGCTTTTTCAACAAAAACCGGCGTACCACCTACACCATTAAATGCTCTTACAGGTGAATTGACCGCGCCTGGAATAACTTCATTTGATTGGTTGTATAGGTCAATTGATTTGTTCATTTAACTCTCTTTTATAAATTAGTGAATAAGTATAATAAGTGCAATTACTTTGTACATGCAGTTGTACAAAGTAGCTAATTCTTTTTTAATCCAATATGCCAGTTAACCGGTCGTTCATATTGTAATAGTTGACTTTCTACGCCTAAAATACAGGCAAATAAAGCCATTCTCACTAGTACACCATTATCTGTTTGTCTAAAAACTGCAAAGCCGGGTTCTTTATTGAGATCGTTATCTAATTCATTTGCATCAAGTCTAGAATCCCTCGGTAATGGGTGCATGATGACAGCGTTAGGTAGGCAGTGATCGGCGTATATTTGTTTATTAAGGCGAAAGTAGCCTCTATATAAATTTGCTTCATTTTGACTGCTAAAACGTTCTTCTTGTATTCTCGTTTGATAAATGATGTTAGCTTTAGAAAGTCCTTTCTCAAGGTTATTTCCCATTTCGATTTCGTGTCCAGCTTGCGTCAATAAGTCAATATAATGAGTTGGTAATTGTAGTCCATCTGGTGCGACTAACTGAATTTTTAAGTTTTTATACAATGCTAATAGGTGGCACAAGGAATGAACCGTTCTACCGTTTTTTAAATCACCCAACAAAGTCAGGCTAAGAGAGCTTATAGATTGATTAAGTCTTTCTAATTCGCTTTTTATAGTGAATAAATCAAGCAAAGCTTGTGTTGGGTGTTCGTTAGGACCATCTCCTCCATTAATTACAGGCACACGACTGCCTGTCGCAAATTCTTTTACTGAATAGGCATCTGGGTGGCGCATAGCTATGATGTCGCTATAGCCAGAAAGGACTTGAGCCGTATCGTAAAGTGACTCTCCTTTTGCTAGAGCCGATGTAGAAAGTCCTGTTGTTTCTCTCACTTCACCACCCAATAAATTGAATGCCGTACCAAAGCTGACACGTGTTCTTGTGCTAGGCTCAAAAAATAAATTGCCGAGAATTGCCCCATCTAAAACGTGGCTCTTTTTTTCGCGGTTTGCGTAAGGTTTCATTTTATTAGCAATGTTGAATAAATCATCAATCGCATCAAGGTTTGTATCCCTTACAGATAATAAATGCTGACCTTTAAAGTTCATAGGTATCTCTTTAGCAGAATTGAATAGTTAGCCTGTTTATTTTGAGATTATATCAATTATTGAAACTAGTGTTTTAACTCTTTTGCGTTACGCGTGTAATTTTAGGATTCTAGCAAAGAATCAAACCAATTAAGTTATTTCTATATGTTAAGAATACTGATCTGATTTGTGGTTCTTGCCTTCTTTATAGGGCTAAGTCTATACGTCGGCGTACAATAGAAGTTATCTCAAGATTTAGATTATCTTGTTTCTGAGTAAGCATATGGTGTTAAATTTATGTATGGTAGCTCTTCAATAAGCCCAAGTGGCGAAATTACGATTAATGATATTAAAATTAATATTCCTGCCGAAGAAATAAAATACGGGTTAGTCAGCTAAAATATTCTGCTGGTTCAATTTTTGATATGGCCTTCATTCGGGGGCGTTAGATCGATTTAACAAAATTGAAACCAGAGAGATAACTACAAAAATCGAGCAAACTAAAAATAGATTTTTTTAAAATATTATTGTGCATCGAATTTTCATTTAGAAGATAGCCATAGACATGGCTAAATTCATCAATTCTGAAATAAAAATAGTCAAACTAGATGGTAAAAGCATTCAAGGCGTTCTTCAAAAAAATGATGAAAAAAAACTAGTTATTGATAGGAAAATCGATGTTGGTACAATTACAACCATGGTGAAGCCCAAACAGATAAGGGAGTTTTTTGTTTATCGTTAAAAGCCCTCTCAGCCTTTAATTTATGGTTTGATTATCGCTAGAATGATAACCGAAAATAAAACAATGACTGGAAATTCATTAAACCATCGATAGTAGATATGTCCCTTAATCTCATCTTTATTGATAAACCTCTTTAAATCATACCCACAAATAAAATGATACATGACTAAAGTTAAAACAAACCCAAGTTTTATCTGCATCCACAAACTGTTTATTAATACGTCATTCAAATAGAGCATCCAGCTACCAAAAAATATCGTGAGCATCATAAACGGAGTAACGAATCGATAAAGTTTTTTTGCCATGAGCAATAAATGTTCATATGCCTCCACTTTATTTTCTGTTTGAGTCATTGCTAAGTTGACAAAAATTCTTGGTAAATAGAATAAGCCGGCAAACCAACTGACCATGAAGATCAAGTGAAATGCTTTTAACCATAAATAGATCATTTTAGTTTCTCATTTGTTGGCAATTAACTGTGAGTGATAATTGAAAGTTTGGTCAAGCTGGTGTTGGTTAAAGACCTTGATATCATATTCCCGCAAAAGTTTTGTGGTAACGCCCTCACCTTCAATCTTTTTTGAAGAAAAACTACCATCATGAATATTATGGCTGCCGCATGAAGGGCTCGACTCAGTTAAAATAACCATCTTAATGTTTTTATCTAAGCATAGCTTTAAAGCAATTTGAGCAACTTGATTAAACTCTTGGGTAACATCTTTGCCGTTTGTATTAATGACGCTAATTGTATCACCAGATTTATTACAAATCTCAGCGGATTGCCTCGGTATTGGCAAACCACCACTCACCTCTGGGCAAAGTGGAATGAGCAATCCCTGTTATGACCGATCGAGAAGTATTTGGTGGTTAATTAGCTTACTATCGCCATTATATCGAACGGCTTGTCCAACTAAACAGACTGATTAAGATCGAAGCATAACTCAAAATTTGAGCCCTTTATATTTTAGTGATTAATTTACCGTCTTGTTATTAAAGAATAATAACGCAGGTAGAATTTTAAGTAGAGCGATTAGATGAGTTTGAAAAAGTCTTAGTCGCAATTTACACCTTATTATTGTATAATTTTTCGCTGAAAACCGCTTATTACGGGCTGTTAACCCTAATATTATTGTGGATAAGGTTTTCTAATAAGAATCAAAATAAGATGTTTTTAGAATTTGATTGAGAGTTTAATTGAGGTTTTAATTGAGGGTTTTGGGATGGAAAATATAGATTTGATGGTTAACATGCTTGCACGTTGGGGGCATTTACTTTTTGGTATGACTTGGATTGGTTTACTTTATTACTTTAACTTTATTCAAGGTGGTTATTTTAAAGCTGCATCACCTGAAGCGTTAAAAGATGCGAAAGCTAAACTAGCACCAGAAGCACTCTGGTGGTTCCGTTGGGGAGCAATGTTTACATTTTTAACAGGGGTCCTTCTTTTAGAGAATGTTTATCGTTCAGGCATTTTAAATAGCTATATAGTCGTTGGAGCAACTTTAGGAACATTCATGTTTTTGAATGTTTGGTTAATTATTTGGCCAAATCAGAAAATTGCACTTGGTATGGTAGAAGGTGATGCTGCAGCTGCTGGTGGAAAAGCATTATTAGCCTCACGTACTAATACACTTTTTTCGGCACCAATGGCATTTTGTATGCTAGCGGGAGGCCATTTTGGTGGTTATTCTAAGCTTACATCTTTGGAGCCTACAGCTAATCCTATGTATTTAGCATTAGCTATTGTTGTTCTATTGGAAGTTAACGGGATTGTTGGAAAACAAGGGCCGATGACGACTGTTAGAGGTGTTATTGTTAGTAGTTTAGTATTAACGGGTGCAATTGTTGCTGTTTTACAGATGATGTAATTGAGCTTTAATTGGTTGTTAATTCAGCTTCATAAAAAAAACCGGCAATTGCCGGTTTTTTTATGAGTATGATTTAGTAACAACTACTATTCGTCCAAGAAACTTCTCAATTGATCTGAGCGAGTTGGATGACGTAATTTACGCAGTGCTTTAGCTTCAATCTGACGTATTCTTTCTCTTGTAACATCAAACTGCTTTCCAACTTCTTCTAAAGTATGATCCGTGTTCATGCCGATACCAAAGCGCATTCTAAGCACTTTTGCTTCTCTAGCAGTTAAGCCAGAAAGTACACCTTTAGTCGCATCACCTAAGCTTTGAGACGTTGCAGTATCAATCGGTGAGTCTTGGTTAGCATCTTCGATAAAATCACCTAAATGCGAATCTTCATCATCACCAATAGGTGTTTCCATTGAAATAGGCTCTTTCGCAATTTTTAAAACTTTACGAATTTTATCTTCTGGGAGTTCCATACGTATGGCGAGTTCATCAGGTTGAGGTTCGCGACCCATTTCTTGAAGCATTTGCCTAGAAATACGATTCAACTTATTAATCGTTTCAATCATGTGAACGGGAATACGAATCGTTCGAGCTTGATCGGCAATTGAGCGAGTGATTGCTTGTCTGATCCACCAAGTTGCATAAGTTGAGAACTTATAACCACGACGATATTCAAACTTATCAACCGCTTTCATTAAACCGATATTACCTTCTTGAATTAAATCCAAGAACTGTAATCCGCGGTTAGTGTATTTTTTAGCGATGGAAATAACTAAACGTAAATTTGCTTCAACCATTTCTTTTTTGGCTCTACGCGCTTTCGCTTCACCAATCGACATTCTGCGGTTGGTTTCTTTGATTTCGACAATACTTAATTGGCTTTCGTCTTCTATTCTAGAAATTTTGTTTTGTGCGCGAATAATATCTTCCGCGTATTCTTCTAAATATTCATGATAATCAGTTTCTTTTGCAAAAATAGAATCCAACCAACCTGTATTTGTTTCGTTTCCTGGGAAAGTTCGTATAAAATCTTTACGAGGCATTTTGCCTTTTTCAGTTGATAACCGCATGATTAAACGTTCTTGAGTTCTCAAACTAGTCATTCTTGTACGCATTCGACTGGATAATTTATCGAACATTTTAGGTAAAAGTCTAAACTTCAAGAACTCTTCTTTCATTGCATCAATATGCTTTATTGCGTTTTTATGCTTTCTGCCGTATTTATTTATTGCAGTTAAAGACTTCTCGTAATGTTTTCTTAATGCGGTAAAAATCTCTTTAGCTAATTCTGGATCAGGCCCAAGGTTTTCTTCTTCTTCATCCTCATCGTCAGTCTTATCGTTTTCACCATCTTCATCGGCAAGCTCTTTTTTTGGTACGGCCGATCCAACATGTACGGCACCAGCGGTTGCATCGGTTTCACTATCAGCATAACCAGTGATGATGTCCGTTAATTTAATTTCTTCTGCAGCCCAGCGGTCATACTCATCAAGCAATGAACTCACTGTTTCTGGATATTCTGCAATTGAAGCGAGTACTTGTTTGATGCCTTCTTCAATTCGTTTTGCGATGACAATTTCGCCTTCACGAGTCAATAATTCAACCGTTCCCATTTCGCGCATATACATACGCACAGGATCCGTTGTTCTTCCTAATTCATTTTCTACACTGGCAAGTGCAGCGGCAGCTTCATCAGCAGCATCATCATCCGTTGCAGCGGTCTCATTCATCAATAACGCATCAGCTTCTGGGGCAACTTCGAATACTTGAATTCCCATATCATTGATCATACTGATAATATCTTCTACAGCATCTGGTTCAACAATATCTGGCGGTAAGTGATCATTTACTTCGGCGTAAGTGAGATAACCTTGTTCTTTACCACGAGCAATTAATAGTTTTAATTGAGACTGTTGTGATGGTATTTCTTTTGGGGTTTCTTCAGACATTTAACTTTGGCCTTCAAGTGCTAAAATTTGATTCAATGTTGCAAATCTAAATTGCGATTCTATATTTGGTTTCTAATATCTGCTTTTGAACGGCTATTACAACAGCGACGGGCAAAAACGTAACGAGCAATTATACACGTCCAAATGGCTTAACAGCAAGAATTAGAAAGTCATATAGACAGATTTTAGATCAATTTTTATAAAAAAACCGAATGATTGTTGGCATTTTATACAAAAAAATGGCTAGCCTCGATTTAACATTTCTTTTTGTAAGCTTTTTAGGCTCGCTTTGTCATCTTGATTGAGCGGTTGTGAACGGGATTTTTCCATTAATCTGTCCCATTCGTCCACGATATTTTCTTTTTCTAAACGACTCAAAATGTCGGCCAATTCATTTGGGATCTGCTCTTTACTGATTAATAGCTCTTGGTGTGCCAGTGCTATTAGGTGCTTTTCCTCAGGTTGCCCTCGCCAGTTTTCGATTAAAGCACCCATTGTTATCGCATCATTTTGATTAATTAGCTGAGATAACTTAGCAAAAATCGCTGCACCTGATTCATCTAACTTATCAACCCAATCAAGGTTTGCAGCGGGTAATGAGTCTGGGTTTTGCAACAATAAAGCTATCGCCCGTCTAAAGGGTGCTTTACCTTGAATTTTTATTGGTTTATTGATGATTGGCAGGTTTTCATTATTGTTCTGACTATATTGCTCAGTTTTATAGTTAGGTATTTGCTCCACATCAGAATAATAACTCTTATTCTTGGAAAACTGCTCATTGGCAGATGGCCTAGGAGAGTTTATATAACCACTGTTAGAGTCTGGCTTTGAATTCTTATGTGAGATAGCATTTAGGTTTTGTTTAGCTTGCCGAGGCATTCTGATTCTAGAGTTGTCTGAATCTTCTACTTGATTAATTTTTTCAATTTGTTTCAGATCTAAACCTGACAAAGCAGCTAACTTTTGATTAAAACTACTGAGTAAAATAGGATCTTTGATTTTATGAGCATAAGTCTTAGCAATATGAATTAATTGAGCGGGCCCCTCAAATGTATTCATATCCACCTGTGAAGTAAGGTGGCTGATTAGAAAATCAAATAAAGTAATCGCTTTATCAATACCATTATTAAATTCCTTGGCACCAATTTTTCTAACCATTGTATCGGGGTCTTCGCCATCGGGTAAAAACATCAGGCGAATTTCTCTTGCTTCGCGTAATAAAGGTAAAGCATTTTCCAAAGCTCTTAAAGCTGCCGCTTTTCCAGCTTTATCGCCATCAAAACAAAAAACAACTTTCGAACATATCCTAAATAGAGTATTAAGGTGTTCCGTTGATGTAGCGGTTCCAAGTGTTGCAGTGGCATTAAATATTCCAAATTGCGCCAGTGCCACAACATCCATATAGCCTTCTACAATGAGAATTTGCTTAATGCTTCTAAGCTCTTTTCTCATTTCATAAAGACCATACAGCTCTCGACCTTTATGGAACAATTTTGTTTCTGGAGAGTTTAAATATTTAGGTTCCCCTGTATCAATTATTCTGCCACCAAAACCAATCACATGACCCCTGCGGTTACGAATGGGAAACATAATTCGGTCACGAAAACGGTCATAGGTGTGCCCTTTATCGTTTTTAATCATCATTCCGGTATCAACAAGATCTTGAGTTAAATCTTTAGATTCAGTTTTTAAATCGGCTAGATTCTGCCAACCCTCAGGCGCATAGCCTATGCCATATTTTTTTGCAACCTCTCCACTAAGCCCTCGATTTTTAAGGTAAGCAATAGCAGGCTTGGCCAAAGGATTGTTTTTTAGTTGACTTTGATAGTATTGTGACGCTTCAGTCATTAACGGAAATAGATTATCTTGGATTTTAAATTGTTCTTTATTGGCTCCTGAATAAGCTTCATACTGAACTTCCATTCCGATGGATTGCGCTAAATCTTCTATTGATGCAACAAATTCCTGTCCTTCATACTCCATAATAAAAGTCAGAGCATTGCCACTAACGCCACAACCAAAGCAATGAAAAAACTGCTTATCAGGGCTAACGGAAAATGAAGGGGTTTTTTCGTTATGAAAAGGGCAGCATGCGGAATAGTTTTTGCCACTCTTTTTTAAGTTAATGCGTCGCTCGATTACATCAACAATATCAACACGCGCTATTAGCTCGTTGATAAAAGATTGAGGGATACGACCAGCCATAAAATATGTTTAACTTAAAAATAGGGGGGAAGAGATTTTAGCACTGATGCTACTATTGATGCCACATGGACATAGCATCTAATTGAAAATTTATATGCGGTTAGTGTGATTGAACATTGAGATATTCTCGGGGAAAACTCTTAAAATACAATCTATCCAAGTTTAGCTTTGATGATCCCACTAACCGAACCCATATCAGCTCGGCCTTGTAGTTGAGGCTTTAGAATAGCCATCACCTTACCCATGTCTCGCATGGTCTCCGCGCCACTTTCTTTTAAAGCTGAGTCAACTAAGTCAGATATTTCAGATTCGTTAAGAGCCTTTGGTAAATAACCTTGAAGTGCTTCTATTTCTTCTTTTTCATTATCAGCTAATTGCTGACGCGAGTCTGCTAATTCTTGATTGCCTGAAGTGCGTTCTTTTTCAGCAGCATCTTCAAACTGAGAAACAGAGTCTTTGCGTTGTTTTACCATTTTATCGAGGATTACTAAAATACCCGTATCGTTCACTTCAATTCTTTGGTCAACTTCAATTTGTTTAACGGCAGCCAGCAGCATACGAATAGCGGTTAAGCGCACTTTCTCTTTGTTGCGCATCGCATCTTTCATATCAGCTTTGATTTGTAATAATAAATCAGACATAGCAGTTATAAATCAGTTAATTAAATAGAGACTAGATAAAAGAGAAAAGTCGGTTTGGCTAAGCTATTGCTAGTCAAACCTAATTATCTGTTAAAACTAGTAAAGACGCTTACGCTTGATAGAATCACGAGAAACTTGCTTTAAATGACGCTTAACGGCAGCGGCTTTCTTGCGCTTACGTACAGAAGTAGGTTTTTCATAATGTTCACGTTGACGAACTTCAGCAAGAATTCCTGCTTTTTCACAAGAACGCTTAAAGCGACGTAATGCGATGTCAAATGGTTCGTTATCTTTTAATTTCACTGCTGGCATTGAATTTACCCTAGCTTATTAGTTTATTTAAAACTCTGGAAAACCCCAGTATTGAGACAATCCTAAAATTTGGTGGAAAAACGTCACAATCGACGAGGGCGCAGATTCTACAGTTTTTTATAAGTGGATGCAAAGAAAAACAACATCGGTTTGTAAGAAAATTGTTTAAATTTGAGATGATTCGCTGCTGTTTTTTATCAACCACTTCTTTTTGGTTCAAACTCGTCAGTGAGTTTGTTCTCTAAACCACTAACTTTAACGCCCTAGAGGTGCAGTTGTACTCTATTAATCGTTCTAAGCATCGGTAAAACATTGCCAATTTTCAATGAACATTATTTATGTTAATTAGGTTGATCAAGGTTGATCAAGGTTGAATCGCCATTTGGAAAAAGCTATTCTAATAAAAAATTATAACATGGAGTTCCCATGAAGAACGTTTCTATCACTGCTGGCAGAATTTTACTTGGCCTTTATTTTCTTGTACCGGGTATTTTAAAGTTTGTCGCTTGGGATTTACATATCGATTTAATGGAAAAACACGGCATGCCGTTCGCTTCCGTGTTGCTGCCAATTGCAGCGTTGACACAAATCATCTCGAGTAGCCTTATTTTAGCTAGTCGTTATGTTGCAGAATCCGCTTTTGTGTTAGCTGCTATGATTACAGCGATTAATTTTTCATTGCATGATTTTTGGAATTACTCTGGTATTGAAGGTGCCCATGAGACGCAAAATTTTGTTAAGAATTTAGCCATCATGGGTGGAATGTTGATATTAGGCGGTATCAATCTTAAGAATAAAACATAATATTTCACAGAGAATTAGCTAATTTAAGGGATATGTATTCAATTGACACCATCCCATAATGCGCTATAAGGAACTGCGAATGTGTTTGCAATTGGTGTAGGTGAAATATGTTCACCTCTATACCCCATACGGAAGCACCTCTTTCAAGAACAAAGTCAACTTCATGTTTTTTCTGGTCACGAAAATGATAACACTGAACATCATCACCTCGCCAAGAAAGCTGAGTCATTATCTGTTGCAACGCGTAGCTTTCGATGAGGTGCCCAAACAAGTCAGCTTGAACTAACCAGTCGTTGGTAGTTAATCGACAAATAGCGCAAATTATCCCTGTGTCAACCACGTGGAGTTCAGAGAATTTATATGGTGGCAAAATGCAATTACACATAGTGGTAACATGAAATATAGGCATCATCAGTAAACCGTAATTACTTGGTGTAAAACAATGAACACCTTATAGGAAAATTAAGTAATAGCGAAATTTAGGGTTTCGAAAATACAACTAATTTACTAGATTTACGTAATAGATTTTGATGGCGAATCAAATGCAAGGTATGATCCTCGATATTGAAATAAATTTATGTGAAATGCATATTCTAAAAGACGTAAATATGACTAAAGTACTTGGAATAGAGACTTCCTGTGATGAAACTGGTATCGCAATTTATGATGAAGAAAAAGGCATTATTGCACATCAACTTTATTCTCAAGTAGCGATGCATGGTGAGTATGGCGGGGTGGTACCAGAACTAGCTTCTCGCGACCATGTACGCAAAATAATACCTTTAGTTGAAGCGACCTTAAAAGAGGCTAACTGTACGCATAAAGATTTATCAGCTATAGCTTACACGCAAGGGCCAGGATTGATTGGAGCGTTGTTAGTTGGAGCGACCATCGGTCAGTCGTTAGCTTATGCTTGGAAATTGCCATCGATAGGCGTTCATCATCTTGAAGGGCATTTGCTCGCGCCAATGCTGGAAAAAAATAAACCGAATTACCCCTTTTTAGCATTACTAGTCTCTGGCGGTCATACCATGTTGGTTGATGTAATAGGTTTAGGCGAATATGACATTATTGGGGAGTCAATTGACGATGCTGCAGGTGAAGCTTTTGATAAAACAGCTAAAATAATGGGATTGGATTATCCTGGAGGGCCTATATTGGCTAAATTAGCGGAAAAAGGTATGGATGAAACTCTGCGTTTCCCTAGGCCAATGACCGATAGGCCAGGGTTAGACTTTAGTTTTAGCGGTCTTAAAACCTTTGCTGCCAATAAAATTGCAGCATCCGATGGCAGTGATCAAAGTAAAGCGGATATTGCAAAAGCATTTCAAGATGCGGTTGTTGATACTTTAGCGATTAAATCTAAAAGAGCGATTAAACAAACGGGAAGAAAATCGTTAGTGGTTGCTGGTGGTGTTAGCGCCAATTTAGCGCTTCGTGAAAAGCTAGCAGAATTAATGAGTCAATTTGATGGACAGGTTTTTTATCCTCGACATGAATATTGTACTGATAATGGAGCGATGATTGCTTATGCTGGCTATTGTCATTTTGTTAAGGAAAATCCTGTTGTGGCGGATAGTTATCCGATTAAGGTGCATCCGAGATGGCCTATGAGTGAGGTTTTTTAGGTTGGTTGTTTTGACCGTTTAACTTTAAAGACTGGGGTCAAATGCGTTTCGTAGCGCTTTGCTTGCCTACAAGTTACTTTTTCCAAGAGCTGAAAAAGTAACCAAAAAAGCTTATAGCGTTGCCACTAGGGAGTGGATCTAGTCTAGGTTAACCTAATCAACCTTAGGTTTACAAACCTTTACTTCTCAACAAATCAACAACATTACTCCAATGTCTAATAAGAACTACTATGGAAAGCGCGTATAAAGGTATAAACAACTCTGGCTTAAAATGATAACTAAAAAACGGAATAATCAAACTGGTGACAATGGATGCAATTGATGATTTGCCAAATGTGTATAGGGTTAACAACCAACTACCTATAATCAAAATGGCAAACGGAGAAATGACTAAGGCAACTACTGTCATCATACTAGCAACGCCTTTTCCCCCTTTAAAACCAAAATAGATAGGAAAACAGTGTCCAATAACCGTCATGACTCCCACCCATAAGCTTGCTTCGCGTCCATAATCCAATTTATAAACTAGCACCATTGGTAAGGCTGTTTTGAAGAAATCACCAGCAAGCGTTAAAAAACCAGCTATTTTACCGCCAATTCGATGAACATTGGTAGCGCCAGCATTATTTGAGCCTAGTGTTCTAGGGTCTGGGAGGGAAAATAGCTTGCATACGATGATTGCTGAAGAGATTGATCCAGCGAGATATCCAAATATCAAACTTAAGCTAAAAAACAGATCCATCATGAATATTATTGAATGAAGTATAGTGTTCTATTGTAAAACAACAAAGATGCAAATAATATGGAGATATTAAAAGCATGAAATAAATTAGAGTCATTTATGGATATCGTTTTCATTAGAGATTTAGAAGTCAAAACTGTCATTGGGGTGTTTGATTGGGAACGTAAAATTCGTCAAAGACTGGTTTTTAATATTGAATTAGGGACGGATTTTTCCGCAGCGGCTAAAACGGATGATTTAGAAGATACCTTGGATTACAAATCTATTTCTCATGCTATTGAAGAGTTTACTGAAGCATCCAGTTATAAGTTGGTCGAAGCTTTAATCTCTGATTTGGCAGATCGGGTCATGCGCGACTTTTCGGTTAAATGGCTTTCAATTACTTTAGATAAACCTGGCGCTGTGAGTTGCGCTCGTAGCGTTGGCGTTAAGCTTGAGCGAGGCACAAAATGGTAGATGTTTATATTGGCATAGGCAGTAATATTGAGCCTGAGAGGAATTTTAAGGCCGTGTATCTGTTGTTAAAAGAAGCATTTCCGTCTATTAGATTCTCTCGTATTTTTCAGTCTTCAGCGATCGGATTTGTGGGAGATGACTTTTATAATTCTGTTGCAAAATTCTCAGTTGACTTGTGTGCGGCTAGTCAACTAAGCAAACTTGAAAATGTGCTTGGTCAGCTAAAATCTATTGAAAATCAATTGGGGCGTTCTAAAAGAGATAAAAAATTTAGTGCAAGAGTGATCGACATTGATATTTTGTTATTTGGTGAGCTGGTTTGTGACGAACCAATACAGTTGCCTAGAGGGGAGATTGTTGAAAATGCTTATGTTCTCTGGCCTTTGTCTGAAATTGCGCCAGATTTAATTCACCCTGTTGAGAATAAATCGTACTTAGAGCTTTGGAGTGAGTTTGATAAAGGATCTCAGAAACTGATTGCTTTGTAATGTATTTTTAAATATACAAACTCCGCCCACCATCAACATTAATATTAGCGCCCGTCATATAATGAGCATCGAGCAATAAAAATGCGACAGTTTTGCTAATATCCGAAGCTTTACCAATTCTTTTTATGGCTGTTTTCTCTAATATTTTGACCCGCAGTTTTTTCTGTTCCTCGGTTTCATCTTCCGGCCATAAAATAGCACCAGGAGAAACGCTATTGACGCGAATTTCGGGTGCCATTTCTACCGCTATTTGTTTGCTCAACTCTTGTAACATGGATTTACTCGCAACATAAGCTGAGTGATCTTTATGGCCTCGCATTGCGTAAATATCAATCAAATTGACTATAGCACCTTTTCTTTTTTTGATTTCTTCACAAGCCAATAACATTAATTTTTTAGGTTGAGTCGCATTAACTTTTATGACTTCATTGATTTGTTGTTGAACAGACTCGTTTATGGGCATAGGATAAAAAATAGAAGCGTTATTGATTAAATAATCAAGACGATTAAATTGCATTAGAGTTTCTTTAATGATCTGCTTTGGATCATTACTAGCGTATAAATTATGTTGTACAACGAAAGCAGATTCACAGCGTATTTTATTCAATCGATTCGCTAACTGAGCAGCTTCAATTTTTGAATCGTTGCAATGGATCGCGATATCTACCCCTCGACTATGCAATTCCAACGCAATTGATTTACCAATTCGTTTTGATGCACCGGTTATTAATGCGACAGGGCGATTATTTATATGATTTTTCATTTCTTGTTTGTGTTGTGTTAGTTATGTCGGTTATTCTTGGGTTACTGTTTTAATTATGATTTTAATCAATGTCTGTTAGCTCGCATCATCAATCAAACGAATCAACAAGCTCATCAAAAGAGTTTAAAATCAGTGTAGAAGCATCTGATATTTCTTCTGAATTAACCCAGCGCGTAAAAACTAAAATAAAAGAAAATGGCTCACCAATTGCTTTTGAAGCCTTTATGCAAATGGCTTTGTATGAACCTCAACTAGGATATTACCAGAATAATCTACATAAATTTGGTGAAAAAGGCGATTTTATTACGGCACCAGAAATGGGGAGTCTTTTTGCTGAGTGTATTGCAAACTCAGTTATTGATACATTAAACAATGACGGTTTAAATTCAATACTTGAAATTGGTGCAGGAAGTGGTCGATTAGCGGTTGATTTATTAAAGTCCTTAAAACATCAAAATAGCTTGCCAGCTCAGTACTTTATTTTAGAACCATCAGCCGCATTACAATCTCAACAAAAGCAATTATTTGAACAAGAAGCTGTTTATTTTTTAAATAAAGTTGTTTGGTTAGCAGAGTTACCCAATGAGTTTGAAGGTATAATCATCGCAAATGAAGTAATCGACGCGATCCCATGTCAACTGATTGAACAAACGGAAAAGGGGTGGCTCTATCAAGGTATTGATTTACAGAATGGTGAGTTGTGTAGTTGTTTAATGGAGAAGGTTGATTGCTCTAGTTTGCCTACCTGCTTAATTGATGAATATAATGCAGAGAGTTACATTTTAGGTTATCAAACAGAAATTAGAAGACAATCATCAGGCTGGCTTTTATCTTTGTCAGAATGTTTAACCAAAGGCCATATTTTACTGATTGATTACGGATATCCTGAAAGTGAGTTTTATCATCCACAAAGATCTCAAGGAAGCTTAACCTGTTTCATCAATCACCATCGACATTTTGACTATTTGAAGGCAATCGGATTACAAGATATTACCGCGCATGTTGATTTTACCAATATTGCAAGATTGTCTAGTGAGCATGGGTTAAGTGTTGACGGATTTACTACACAAGCTGGATTTTTACTTGAAAATGGTATTATCGAAAAAGCAGAGGCGCTTTTAAACCCAATTGAAAACATGGGCCTAGATATCGACCGATATAAAATTAGTCAACAAATTCAAAAATTGATGATGCCAGGTCAAATGGGGGAGGTTTTAAAAGTGATGTGTTTGTCTACGCAATCAAATGCTAGAGATTTAACCGTTAAAAATACAGAAACGTCTTTAAAAGGATTTTCTATGCAAGATCATTTACATCGCTTGTAGTAAAATGCGTAAATCACCTTTAGTAAAAGGGGGACATTTCAGCAAGGCTGAGCTAGATCTTTTACCTCCACCTTTGCGAAGGGGAAATGAGGGGGATTTTAAGTTAACTAAGATGAACATTATAAATAGAGCAAACAATTGAAATTATTACTTTTCACTTCAACAATCCTACTACTAATCATTAGTCCATACGCTCAAGCGGCAGAATTAGTTGCTTGGAAAAGCTATTTAGCCGGCATTATGGGCATAGCTGCCATCGGTGGTTATATTTTAAGCATGCGAAATGAAAAAGCGGAAGGTCGTATGGCTAAGATAATATTAGGCGGTCTTTACTTCTGGGTAATTACCTTTGCCGAGTTGATTGTACTTGCGACTATTTATCACTTTACTGGTTAAAATTATAAAATAATATTAAGGAATAAAATATGGATTGGTTGCAAGCCGTTCTTTTGGCTATTTTACAGGGATTTACGGAGTTTTTACCTATTTCAAGCTCAGCGCATTTAATTCTGCCTTCACAATTATTAGGATGGGAGGAGCAGGGGTTAGCGTTTGATGTCGCGGTTCATGTTGGCTCGCTGGTTGCTGTTCTCTTATATTTTAGAACCGAAGTTGTCAACATGATTAAAGCATGGTTTTTGTGGGTATTTAAGGGTGAAAAATCAGCGAATGGTCGACTTGCTTGGGCGGTTATTTGGGGTACTTTCCCTGTAGGTATAGTAGGGATTTTGTTTAATTATTTTGATTTGGTCGAAAGCTACTTGCGAGCAACTGAAGTGATTGCAGCTACGACTATTATCTTTGCACTTGTATTATGGTGGGCAGACAACCGAGCGAAAGAAACAAGAGATGAAACTGAGCTGACAGTTAAAGACATACTCTTTATTGGTTGCGCTCAAGCGATCGCTTTAATTCCCGGCACTTCCCGCTCAGGCATTACAATGACAGCAGGTTTAATTCTCGGACTTTCAAGAGGCGCAGCTGCTCGTTTTTCATTTTTATTGTCTATTCCTGCGATTATATTGCCAGGCGGATTAAAATCTTATGAATTATCAACCAGTGAGTTACCGGTTAGTTGGGATTTGATTATTTTAGGCTCTGCAGTTTCTGCGGTGGCTGCATTAGCCTGTATTCACTACTTTTTAATATTGTTGGATAAAATTGGCTTTAAACCTTTCATTTATTATCGTTTATTACTTGGGGTGGTGCTGATATTTGCAATCGCTTAACACTCTTTTTATCGAATTGAATTGTTAAGTTAATAATTTCCCGTCATTTGTGTTTGTAGATAAAAAGGCGTAATATTTCTTTCATTAGAAGTCCCTAATGTATTTGTGGGCTTTCTCATCACTCTCTAAAACAATAAAAATCGTATTCTAAGCTAAATAATATAATAACCTGGTTTCAAATTAGTGGCTTTACTTCTATCTTTAAAAGCAATGGTGCAATAAGTCTAATAAGTTAAAGAATTTACGTGTCAATAATAAATTATAGGAGTTTAAATATGGTCGATAGTCATCGTATTCTCATTATCGGCGGTGGTGCCGCCGGAATCACTGTTGCAGCAAGCCTAAGGCGTCACTCTGAAGGTAATAAATTTGATATTACCATCATAGATCCGGCCAAACGGCATTATTATCAACCGGCTTTTACCATTGTTGGTGGTGGTAGTTATAAATTCGACAATACTTACCGCTCTATGGATAGTTTAATTCCCAAAGGCGCTAAGTTAATTTCTGAAGGTGCATCTGCTATTGATCCTGAAAATAATCAAGTCACCTTGTCTAATGGCAATAAACTAGATTATGATTATTTAGTCGTTTGTCCTGGTTTAGTTCTTGATTGGGATGGCATACCAGGCTTGAAAGACACGATTGGTAAGAATGGTGTTTGTACTAACTATTCTCCTGATTACACTGAATATACGTGGGAATGTATTCAATCACTCACGTCTGGCGCAAAAGCCTTTTTTACCCAAGCACCATTACCATTTAAGTGTCCTGGCGCGCCGCAAAAAATTGCTTATCTCGCAGCCGATCATTTAAAACGAAAAGGTATTTTAGATTCTTGCGAACTTCATTTTGCAACTCCAGGACCTGGCATGTTTGGCGTACCTTATTTTGCAAAATTATTAGGCCCTGTTGCAGATAGTTACGGCATAAAAAAAGATTTTCACCATAAATTAGTTAAAATAGATGGAGAAGCCAAAAAAGCTACGTTTGAAGTGGTTGATGGTGATGCAAAAGGAGAAGTTAAAGAATTAGATTTTGATATGATTCATGTTACGCCTCACCAAAAAACACCAGATTTTTTACACGATTCTCCCGTATGTAATAACGCGGGCTATGTGGAAGTGCATAAAAATTCCATGCAACACGTTAAATACTCAAACGTATTTGGTTTAGGTGATGCTTGTGATACGCCAAACTCTAAAACGGCAGCCGCAGTGCGTAAACAATCTCCTACTGTTGTGCAAAACATTAAAAATTTGATTGATGGTATACCGGTTGAAGAAACTTACTTAGGCTACGGATCTTGTCCATTAACGACAGCTAAAGGCAAGGTTATCATGGCAGAGTTTATTTACGGAGGTAAAGTAACCCCGACTCTTCCAACTTTAGTACCACCTAATAAAGAATCATGGTTAGGTTGGATGATTAAAACCGTTGGATTACCGATTATGTATTGGCATTACATGCTTAAAGGTTATGAAAGATTCTTTGAACCTGAGCTGGATTGGGATTCTGGAGAAGAATAAGTTTCAGCGTTTTTTAACCAGCATAGCGACTGACTTTACACGTTCGTTATGCAACTTTTCCCCAATTTGTTTTCCTCTATATCCTTCTGCAATAAATTCTTTTGTGGAAATTTCTGAACATACATTGAAAGCTTGTTTCATAATGCCTGATTGTGGGTATGGGAGATTTTCAAATCCAGTTCGACCTCTATAATCCGCTTCACATGCTATTAAGAATTTTTCAAATCGTTTTGGTTTTCTAAAGGCATCTGTTTTTTCTAAAACTTTAACAATGGTTTTCGGTTTTAACTCTTCGATTTTATGCAAGTGCAAGTGGAACTCACTAACTATTTTTGCAAGTTCACAATGCTCTTTAGGCGCTCTAAGTCGATTACACAATGTTTCTATGATGCTTACACCCGCCTTTTCATGGCCTTTATGGCTTGGCCATTCTTCTTTTGGTGTGATACCTTTTCCGAGATCATGGCATAGAGCAGAAAATCGAGTAATTGTGTCTTTTGAAAGTAACGCACTTTGCTCCAATACCATCATCGTATGAACTCCGGTATCAATTTCAGGGTGCCATCTTTCAGGGTTTGGCACGCCCCATAAACAGTCAATTTCAGGAAACCAATCAGATAACGCGCCACAATCTCTTAACGTCTGAAAGTAAATATGAGGTGACTTTTCAGATAAGGCGCGTGCTGTTTCAGTCCAAACCCGTTCAGGTGTTAAGGCTTTTAGCTCGCCGGACTTGGCAAGCTCTGTCATTAACTCTTTGGTTGATGGCGCAATGCTAAATCCTAAATGAAAATAGCGAGCCAAAAACCTAGCAACTCTTAAAACTCTCAGCGGGTCTTCAGTAAATGCAGGTGATACGTGACGTAATATTTTATTTTTGAGATCCTCTTGCCCATTAAAAGGGTCTACTATATCGCCATTATCATCCGCTGCCATGGCGTTGATGGTTAAATCACGACGAATTAAGTCTTCTTCTAAAGTGACAGATTGCTCAGCAAAAACCTCAAAGCCTTTATAACCTTTCCCTGATTTTCGTTCAGTTCTAGCTAGTGCGTATTCTTGTGCAGTTTCAGGATGTAAAAATACGGGAAAGTCTTTTCCTACGGACTTATAGCCTTTTTTGATTAATTTTTCAGGTGTAGCACCCACCACCACCCAATCTTTGTCAGTGACAGGATATTTCAATATTTTGTCTCTTACTGCGCCGCCAACTAAAAATGTTTGCATATCACTCGCTATTTAATTTAAGACTTAATCAGCATCATGTAATAACACTGCCGTTCAAGTTTATTCAAGATTACCTGTTTGACCAGTAAATGTTTCGCTGTATTTAAGGTACCGTTTGTAGTAATGTGATCAAATAATTTGATATTATTCATTTCAATCTAATATGTTTAACCAATAACTCCGCCATATCAAGTAAATTATGTATTTATCTTATTATTCACTAGACGAACGTCCTTTTTCAATATCACCGGATCCCCGATTTCTCTTTATGAGTAATCGTTACCGTGAGGCTTTAGCTCATTTAAATTATGGTATTGAAGATGGTGGCGGCTTTGTTTTACTAACGGGTGAAGTTGGTACTGGTAAAACAACAGTTTGTCGTTGTCTTTTGCAACAACTACCAGAGAGAACACGGTTAGCTTTTGTGTTAAATCCAAAATTAAATAGCATTGAATTACTAGCGACAATTTGCGATGAATTAAACATTGAGTATCCTGAGAATTGTACTAGTTTAAAAACTTTGACTGACAAGCTCAGTGAATATTTGCTGAAATGTTATGAAGAGGGGTTAAGTGTTGTATTAATGATTGATGAAGCCCAAAATGTCGAGGATGACGTTTTGGAACAAATTAGATTATTAACCAATTTAGAAACTAATCAAAAAAAGTTATTACAAATTATATTGGTTGGACAGCCAGAGTTACAAGAAAAATTAGCTCGGCGAGAGCTAAGGCAATTAGCTCAAAGAATAACAGCTCGCTACCATCTAAGGCCTCTTAGTCTTAAAGAAACGATTGCGTACGTGATGCATCGAGTTAAAGTTGCGGGTAGTAATAAAAAACTTTTTTCTAAAAAATCGATCTTGATTTTGCATCAAAAAACACTAGGTATACCGAGATTAATCAATACTATTTGTGATAGAGCGCTGGTGTCTGCTTGTAACCTCAGTAAAAACGAGGTAAACGAAAAAATAATGAATGGCGCAATCAATGACGTATTAGGAAAAGCTAATGAAAATAATTACCCTTTATTAAAAAGCTCTAGCAAATTTTTAATGTGGATTATATCTGGTGTTTTAGCTATTGGTATTCTGTTTGTTGTCTTTTATTTGGGTCAACAAAGCAATGATTCATTCAATGCGACTAGTTCGGTTGCAAATGAAACATTATTTGAAATTACGAGTTCGCCAATTGTCGACGTACCAACAACAAATAATATGAGTGAGATCCTAAATTCGGAAGATGCAGTAAATAGTGATGTTAATCCAAACAAGAGGGCAAAGGATTTTATTCAAGCAAAAAATCCTGAATTAAAAAACAATGCACAATCAACCAATTTATTGTTAAGTCTACAACAACCATCATTGGTAAATAAAATGCTTGGTACACAACGATGGGATACTAATGGCTTTGACTCTTTAAGTCATATTATGAAATTATGGAACTTAAAATATTCGCCATTTAAAGATGGCAATGCTTGTGGGTTTTCTTCAAGTTACGGATTATTATGTGAAACTCAACAAGGAAATTGGCAAAATTTAAGAGATCTCAATAGACCCGCTATATTGAAGTTTTCAGCAGGTTTGCAAGGGGAGTTTTGGGGTGCCTTGACCTCTATCAGAGGTTCAACCGCAAGCTTAGTTTTTGGTGAAAAAAAGGTTGAAGTAAGTCTAAGCGAGTTATCTACGATTTGGACAGGAGAGTTCAACATTTTGTGGCAATCTCCAGATGGATATCAAAAAACGTTAACAATAGGAGATCGAGGTGTTGCTGTCGTTTGGTTAGCCACACAATTAAAACAATTGGTTTCAGATGAGATTATAATCACATCATTTTTTGACCAAAGGCTCCTTGATGCGTTAGTGAAATATCAAAAAAGTAAATATTTAAAAGGTGATGGCATTGCTGGTATGAGAACAATATTGAATATTAATTCAGACGTTCTTGATGGAATACCACGATTGTTAGAGTAAGTAATTGAAGTCTCAAATTGGAAGACGAATTAGAAAGACTGAATTAGAAAATGGAAAAAATTTAACGTGTCGATATTATTAGATTCATTGCAACAAAAGAAAGATAAAGACGGAAAGTTAGTTCCTAGTGTGCATGATTCGCATTTTGATGATGAGATGCTAAATGATGATGAGCTGATTATAAGCAATCGATTTTGGAAGCTAGTCAGCGCTTTACTGTTTGTTGCTCTTTTTATTAGTTGGAGCTATTTATATTTAGAGCATTTCAAGAACAGTGAGTATGATGCAAGTCTGTATGAGAAGTCGCTAAAAATACCTTTAACTAATACACCTATCCCTAAAAAACTTAAACAAAATAAAGATCAAAATGAAAGCAATATAGACAATCCTATTTTACCCAATAAAATTAATCCTCCAGAAAATAAAAATGATATTAAGACGAGTCAATATAAACCGAAAAAAAGAGACGCCGTAGAAGTTAATTCTATAAAATTTGAGTCAGAAAAAACCGACTCTGAATCAATAGAATCGAATCTAAAAAACAATGGTTCCGATACAGATGCTATTTATTATGAGGAACTATCAACCGAAGTCTTAATGTCGTTACCAAATTTAGAAATTGACTCATATGCGGTGTCGAGTAACCCTAAAAAAAGTTTTATTTTTTTAAATGGGTCATTTTATGGAGTGGGTGAAAAAATATCTCCTAAGCTTAAACTAATATCTATCAATAAAGAAAATGCTTTATTTAAATATAGAGAGCAATTAATTAAAAAGAAATATAAATAGTTTTATGAGCCGTGTCTTTTATAGAATGAAATTTTTTCTAATAAAGTTGACATTAATTTTTTTTATTTTAATTGCCTTCTACAGTGTTTACCTTGACTCTATTGTTAAGAATGAATTTAAACAACAAGCATGGGACATACCTGCTAAAGTTTACGCGCGTTCATTAATATTTACCCTTGGTAAAGAGTTAAATATTCGGCTTTTAAATGAAGAACTAAAGCTACTGGGTTATCGAAAAAAGATAAAAGCTTTATCTGCTGGTGAATATGAAATTTATAGTACTAAAAAAACTCAACAAACATTGGTTATTAGAACCAGACGGTTTGATTTTTGGGATGGACCACTACCCTCTCAAAACATTCAAATAACAATAATCAATAATAAAATCACACAATTAATTAATTTTTCTACAAAATTTAACCTTAATTATGTTCGTTTAGAACCTTTGTCTCTTGGTGATATTCAACTTACAAATAGAAATAATTTTGAAGATAGGGAGTTGATTAACTTGTCTGATTTGCCTTCAAAATTTATTCAAACCTTATTGGTTATGGAAGACGCTTCATTTTATGAGCATTGGGGTTTATCTATCCTGGGAATTGGACGAGCTATTTGGAATAATATAAAAGGTGGAAAAATCGTCAGTGGTGGTAGTACGTTAACACAGCAATTAATGAAAAATCATTTTCTATCGAATCAAAAAAAATTTGTTAGAAAAGTAAAAGAAGCCATGATGGCTTTGTTGACAGAAATTCACTACGACAAAAACACCATATTGGAAGCCTATGTTAATGAGATCTACCTCGGACAAAATAAGCAAATTGCGATTCATGGTTTTGCTAGAGCAAGTGAATTTTATTTTGATCTACCGATCAAACAATTACAATCCTTTCAAATAGCATTATTAATTGGCATTGTTAAAGGCGCTTCATTTTATAATCCTCGAACGCATCCTGAACGAGCAGTCGAACGACGAAATTTAGTTTTAAAAAAAATGTTAGAGAATGGGCTAATTTCGGACAAACAATATAAAGGTGATATATCTCGCTCTTTAGCGGTTGTAGCGAAAGCTCCAATAAGAACAAGCCGTAATCCAGCTTTTATAGGACTGGTGCGAAAAGAACTCTCTGAGCTTTATACTATTGGATCCTTAAAAAGAGATGGCTTACGTATTTTTACAAGTCTTGATCCAATTAAACAATTGCAGGCTCAAAAATCTTTAAAGCAAAGAATTAAGCAATTAAATAATATCGGTGGTCTAAATCATCCTGCTCAATTACAGGGAGCATTGATCCTAGCAAATCATCAAAGTGGTGAAATATTAGCGGTTGTTGGCGACAAAAATCCTAACTATATAGGTTTTAATCGAGCGATTAATGCCTATAGGCAAACGGGCTCGATTATGAAACCTTTTGTCTATTTAACCGCTCTACAAAAACCAAGTCAATTTAATTTGAGCAGTTTAATTTCAGACAAAAGGTTTACTCTAATAGGATCTGATGAAAGTCTATGGGCACCCAATAATTATGACAAAATTGAACATGGAGATTCAAATTTGAATGTTTCTTTGACTACGGGCTTAACTCATTCTTATAACTTAGCGACTGCCAATTTAGCACTATCAGTTGGTATTGACTCGGTTGTAAATACAATCGAGAATTTTGGTTTTGAACGTTCTATTATAGCTTATCCTTCTATTGCGCTAGGTAGCAAAGAAATGTCCGTTTACGAAGTCCTTAAACTTTATCAAACGATTGCAAATAATGGTGTCTCCATAAAACCAGCGGCGATAATTGCAGTTCAAGACCAAGGTGGTAATTTATTAAAACGTTACTCAAAAAACAGTGAAGCGGTCATAGATGAAGATAGTGCGTTTTTAATCCGCTATTTATTGTCTAAGGTTACGAAAGTAGGCACGGCAAAAAAAATTGCACAAAATTTTCCAAATAAAATATTAGCAGGTAAAACTGGAACAACTAATGATCTAAAAGATAGTTGGTATGCAGGGTTCGATAAAGAACATTTAGCGATTGTCTGGCTCGGTCGAGATGATAATCAATCGATTGACTTAACTGGTTCGTCTGGCGCTTTA
This sequence comes from Polaribacter sp., assembly GCA_047633355.1. Classification (GTDB taxonomy): domain Bacteria; phylum Pseudomonadota; class Gammaproteobacteria; order Enterobacterales; family Kangiellaceae. The sequence continues at coordinate 35,330 of JBLIBL010000012.1, read as the reverse complement.
TTGGTTTGGGCGGATTTATTTAAAAAAATGGGAGCTAAAAGTATCGATCTTTCAGCACCAGAAAATATTATCTATGGATATAAAAATGATGGATTCTTTGCATCATTTAAAGACTGCAAAAATAAGAAAATAACGCCATTCCATCGGAATTATTTTCCTGTTGATTATAAAGTGTGTGAGTTTTAAGTTAGAATGGAAATCTTCTCCTAACTAAAACTAGTAATCCAATCGATAGATAAATGAAACTACCGCCACCGCTATTAGAACTAGTCGAGGGAGGAGTGGTAGTACCTGACCCTGAACCACTCCCTGCATTGCCTGCTGAACCTGCACCATTAGCAAATGCGCTACAGGAAGCAACAGCGTTTGAAGGTGTGTATCCCGTTGGTGAAGTATTGTCCTTCAAAACAAATAAGCCATAGTTAATATCGCTAACCAGTAAATTACCACTCGCAAGATAGGGATAGGTACCCCAGGCGCCATCAAATTCGGCAGTATTTTGACTTGGAACAACGTAAGTATCAAAGGAGCCTGTGATTGATATATCGTTGGGATCAGTGACATCTAAAACGGTTAATCCTGAGCGATAGTTGCTCATATAATAATGGTTACCTTTGGTGAAACCATTATGGTCGATTGACTGATCCGGGCCTGTCCAAGTTGATGATATTGTTGGGCTAGCAAGATCTGTAATATCAAGTGTTCTTAATGTTGTATTTAACCCAAGGCGGATTTCATCCAATTCATCTTGAATGAAAATATAGTTTTTATCAGCAGACCACCATCCAGAATGAGTATATTGAGCGCCATCATATGGTGTAGCGCTAATTAATGTAGGCGCTGTTTTATCTGTCATATCCCAAATATCCACTGTCGATTCATTAAAATCTATCAGTAGTTCACAAGGGTTATGGCCATTTAAACATTGTTCAGTTCGATTATCAGTAATGACCATCGTTGTTGCATCATGAACGTATCCCGTTCCTACAGGCGGCGTTGTTAGCAACTTAGGTTCGCTAGGATCGCCTAGTGAAAAAATACGATAAGCACCTGCGGATTGATCTGAGCCAGCGATATAAAGAAAAGGTTCCATATCGGCTAAAGCTGAGTTATTGGTGTAATCAATATTAGCTAGATAAACGTTATGAGCTGTAGAGAAATCGTTGATAGTATTTTCTAAAGAAACAGTATTGGGAAGGTCATTTAAATTAATGACCTGTAAACCTTGATTTGATTCCGTTGTCACATAAGCCCAAGCGTTATAATCACCAGATGTTTCATCTTGGCATTGGTAAACTTTTATATCCCTCCATGTAGAAGATACGCCAGAAATGGTACCGACTTCCGATGGGCTTTCGGGGTTTGTCACGTCGACAATCACAGTACCATTTCTTAGCCCCATTAACGCATATTCACGATTATCATTTAAGTTAGTAAATCCCCAAATATCATTGGCGCTCGTAGGGTTGCTAGAAAATTCCAATAAAGGTATATGTGAAAGTAAATCAATATTATTACAGTTGTAGTCATTAGCAAAACCGTCGACACAAGTTGCGGGTCCTTCAGGTTTCGTGGTTAATTTTTCATAGGTTTCTAAAAGCTTTTTATCTTTAATGCTCAGCTTTATTGCTTGTCCTTTTTTATCTTGAACTAAATGAAACCCCCTTTCCGCGAGTCGCTCTCGGTATTTTGCTGGAATTCCAGTAACAGTGGTTAAATATTTTTTAGCATTTTGTTTTTTAAATTTAGTTTCCTCACTGAATCCACCCTCAACTACAACCATATCGGATAGTAAGTGGAATATATCTAAGCCACTTACGGCATATTCACCACTAGCAACTCTAACTTTATCTCCTTTTCCTGACTGTTGAACGGCATAGTTAATTGTGGCACAGGGTGTAATTACCGAGCTACAGCTCCCTTCATCTTTTCCATCGATACTGACATATCTAACAGGATGGGCACCACTATGTGCTAATAATTGATTAGTCGAGGTCAACCCACCAACAAATAATATCGCTATAAGAGCTTTTAGCGAATGTTCTAGGAATTTATTCATTTTGTCACTCATTGTTAATTAATTAGTATGATTATTTCTTCGCTACAAAATAGCAATATTCATCGTAGTTTAGCAAGTACCTAACACTCATTTCGCGTATTATGCACTTATGACGAGAATTCAGGAAATCTAATTATGAGCAAATATTGTGAATAAAGAAAAATTTGAATTAAACCCAAGGTTAGCAAGTGATAGCATTCTTCTGGGCGAATTCCCGCTAACGAGCTTATTGATGATGAATGACTCTCAATTTCCGTGGTTTGTATTAGTACCAAGACGAAATAATATCAGGGAGGCTTATCAATTAAAAAAATCTGAACAATTATTACTTTGTCAGGAGTCATTAGAGTTGTCGCAAATCATAATGAAACATTTTAACGGTGACAAACTTAATGTAGCTGCCATTGGTAATATTGTTTCGCAATACCATCTTCATCATGTTGTACGTTATGAAAGTGATTTGTGTTGGCCGAAACCGATTTGGGGACAAGTGGCAATGAGACCTTTTTTAAAGGAAGAAATTAACGAGAGCCTACGCACTTTATTGCCAAAGTTGGAAAAAATTGGACTTAGTCTTGCAATTTAGATCAATTTAATCAGGATGAAAAATCGAAAATAGTTTGTTCTAATCCGATGAATATGCTATAAATCCGCGCCTTGATAAAAAGCAGTACTCGAATCATTCGAAATTATTTATTAATGGAAACAAAGGTTTTGATTAAACCTTTAAATATCAGATAGTTAAACTGGCGGAGAATCAAATGCCAAGCAAAAAGAAGTCAAATATCGCAACTCATACTACTCTCGGTGCATTAGGGATTGAACCATACAATCCTAAAAAAACCGAAGAATATATGAATGAGGATCAAGCGACTCATTTTCAGAATATTTTAGAGGCTTGGAAAAAGCAGCTAATGGAAGAGGTTGACCGAACTGTATCTCATATGAAAGACGAAGCATCAAATTTCCCCGATCCAGTAGATAGAGCCAGCCAAGAAGAAGAATTTAGTATAGAGTTACGTACTAGAGATAGAGAACGTAAATTACTTAAGAAAATAGGCCAGTCGATTCAGGCAATTTCAGATGACGATTATGGATTTTGCGCATCTTGTGGCATTGATATTGGTTTGCGTCGTTTGGAAGCAAGACCTACTGCAACATTATGCATTGATTGTAAAACGCTTGATGAAATTAAAGAAAAACACGTTAATCGATAATCATCGGTTAATAAAAAAATATAGATTGAAAAAAGCGCCTTTTGGCGCTTTTTTTGTTTTATCATTGCTATATGTTACCGCATACTAAAATTTTTTCTAATACGCCAATAGCGAGCCAATGGATTGGTCGCTTTGCTCCTAGTCCAACCGGTCCACTTCATATGGGATCGTTGGCAGCCGCCATAGCAAGTTATATGATTGCCAAACAGAATAAAGGGAAGTGGTTAGTTAGAATTGAAGATATTGATAAACATAGAGAAGTAAAAGGCGCATCAGACTCAATTTTAAACGATTTAGAGCGTTATGGGTTATTCTGGGATGATGAGGTTTTTTATCAACACAAAAACAATGAGTGGCATCAGTATGTTGTCGAAAAATTAGCTAAAACTAACTTATTGTACGCATGTGATTGTAGTAGAAAAGATATTTTGCAAAGAAACAAAGGTGTTTATGATGGTTTGTGCAACATATCAGCAAATGAGGTTTCAACGGTTGAAGAGATAAATTCTAAGGTTCCCAATGCTGCGATCAAAATTAATTTTTTCAACGCAATTGAAGAATTTGAAGATAAGCTTCTTAAACAACAAGTATTTTCATCAAAGTTGAACAAACAAGATTTTATTATCAAAAGACGAGATGGAATTTTAGCATATCAGTTAGTCGTGGTTGCAGATGATATTTATCAAAATATTAATCATGTTGTTCGAGGCATGGATATATTAGATTCAACAACTAAACAAATATTTCTATACCAGATTTTAAAAAAAACAATCCCACACTTTTATCATATTCCATTGATTAAAGATGATAAAAACTTGAAACTTAGTAAATCGCTTAAAAGTCCGTCTCTAAAGCATGTAGAGTATTTACAAGACCAAAAAAAAGTGATTACTAAATCAGAGATATTATTAAAAGTGTTTAAACATTTAGGTCAAACTATTGACTTGTCATTACACTCTGCAAGCCCAAGAGAAATTATTGAATATTATGTTGAACATTGGGATACTAAGCTTATCGTCAATTAGTTAACCATAAAAATAGTTGGAGAATCAATATGGATATTAAATTTTCAAGTTTTATTGCAACAAGCCTAGATGGTTATATCGCTCGAATTGACGGCCGTATCGATTGGTTGACACAAAAGAAAAATTCAAAAAATAAACATAAAACTGATCCAAATGCTCAATCGCACATACAAGGTTCAAGAAATGTTGATTCAGAAGATTATGGTTATAGAAAATTTTATGACAGCACCGACTGTTTAATTATGGGGCGAAATACTTTTGAGAAAGTAGCTTCTTTTCCGGAGTGGCCTTATTATAACAAACGATTGATTGTTATAAGTAAACGGTTAAAAGAAATTCCTGAGGAATATCAAGAAAGAGCTGAGTTATATTCCGGTACTCCTGAAATGCTAGTAGTCGAATTACAAAACCAAAATGTCAGGCATGCTTATATTGATGGGGGAATTACTATTCAATCTTTTATTAAAGAAAAAATATTGGATCAGATAACCATTACCCAAGTGCCCATTTTACTTGGTAAAGGTCTGCCCTTATTTGGAACAATTAGGAAGGATCATCATTTAGAATTATTAAATAATAGAAGCTATGCTTCTGGATTTGTTCAGTCAACCTATAGGTTGAAATACTAAAGTACTCCATTTTGGTTATGTTTAAACTCAATGAATTTTATTTTTTCTTTGGATTCTAGATCAACTAAAGCCAATAACCTTTCATTTTAAAAGCTGATTTTCGAATAACTTCTAAACTTTTCAATATAGGTGAATTAAGGTCGTTTAACCAAACTTCTATCTCTTCACTCGTGTGATTTTCTTTTTGTAATCCCGCTATATATTGATTTAACAATAAGCCACGAATATCGTTAATTATGTTAATCCAAGCATCGCGGTAACGGACACGTTTTTGTGAATCAAATAAACTTCCAAAAAACAATCCCGTATCTAGCGCGCGTCTCAAATGTGACACTTGCTTGAAATAATCCAAGGGTTGCATCTTTAATTTTGGTCCAAGGTCTCTTTTTAAGTCCTTTAACATATGATCCAGTTGTTTTTTTGCAAATTCAATTATCGGAGTGGTGAGATTTACCTTCTCGTCATCAGACATCACGTCTTGCCACTCTTTGTTGTACAGCCACTGTGACATATTTAACATCATTAAATTATAACGTTGCGTTTTTAATAACGTTTTAAATTGTTCAATCATTTCAGAAGACGTTTTCTGAATTTTTTGTTGTTGTTCTTCGACTAAATCCCAATCGGCTTTAATTTTTAAATAGGCCATCAGATATCGTTTATGCTTTGCGGCATCGACTATAGGTCGCATGGCTTCTCCTAACCACTCCCAACTTCGTTTAAGGTCATTAGTGGCTGTTCTTGGTATTAATCCACCAAAAACCAAATAGATATGTTGAAGACTCATTAATGCTCGATACATTTCTAAAACAGCTCCGTGCGCATTATCTCGTTCTAAAAATAATTCATAGTATTGCCAGTGATTTAAGGAGTTAAAGCATATTTTTTCAAATGCTTGTTCAGCTTCTATTCCTTGACTTAACTCAGTAACAGACATCACTTTTTGGCGAGGGTTAAAATGTTTGCATAGACTATAGCCACGCCTTGCTTTGCTTGAATTAGCTAATACTAAATCGAGCTCTTTGATTAAATATCGCCCTATTGCAAAAACGTAATCCGCGCTACCACTGATTAACTCTAACTCGACTTCACAAATATCAATTTTCTTTTTGTCTAAACCAGAATCCGCAACAATTTCGCCAGTATCTAATGAGATTTCAATTTGTGTACCGTCAGAAAAAGTCAATAAACTAGCAGTACGGTTAAAGTTAGTTTCAAAACAAGGGATAAATTCACCCCCATCTTCATAGGCTTCTTCAATAAGAATTTGTAAGTAAGGTTCTTGGATTTTTGTGATATCTAAAACCGCGTCATCTAACTCAACTTCATCTTCGTTGCGTTGATGAAGTCCGCCAATGGCTTTGCCTGAGGATTTCACGCATTGTATGATCTTATCGTCAACAGAGCGTAAACGCATGCCTATAGCTAATTCACGTAGTTTAAATTCGGCGTTATCAAAATAAACATTATTTAGACGTTTCGTTTCCCATTGGGTTTGCGAAGTAATACCGGGAAGGTCTAAGCTCTTAATTTGATTGAGATTTTCTTGCGTTGCGGCTAATTTCAGCTCGAGTTCATGTGCCATTTAATAACCATTAAATCTTAATTAATTAGATCTATTTAACCATTCATTAAGGTGTTTGTCATTGTTCTTTGTATAAATTATTGGCTAAAAATTAAAGCGTTTTAGATAATGCCTGTAAATGTAGAGCGATAGCGCTTTATTTACGCTTGAACTCACTATACAATTTCTCATGAACTACGCCAAACCTAGATTAATAGACAAATAAATAAAACACTGATGTCTATTAGCCTTCGTAAAATCAGAAGGATTCAACAAATCCATGAAACAGACAAAAATAAGCATTTTTACAGCCATACTTTTTTCCATTCTAGTTATATCAACTAACATTCAAGCGGAAATCGCCTACGTATTTGACAAGGGTAAAATATGGACCCGTTCAGGGCCATCAAAAGACTTTAAAGTGAAGCATAAAATTCTACCTGGAACCCAGTTAGACGTTCTTTCTGAAAATACCGAAACAGGATATACCCAAGTAAAAGATATTAAAGGCAGAGAGTTTTGGATTAAAAGTGGCTATTTAACTAGTACTCCCACAGCGAGTCTTTTGTTAGAAAGCGCACTTAATCGATTGGATAAAGTCACTTTAAAAAGTACTCAAGATATTCAGATATTAAAACGGGAAATTAGAGAAATGCAATCGCTAAAAGAAATTAACCAAAAACTACAATCTAAAATATTCAACTTAAATATCAAGCTAGAACAGGTTGAACAATCAAACAGTGCTTTTAGTAAACGATTTAATCGTGAAATATTTTTTGCTGGCGGTTTAACCATTTTGGTTGGGATGATTTTTGGATGGTTATTTGGTGGTCGCTCTAAAAAACGCAATGATGGTTGGGGTTAATTCAATAACGATAAGCTCCTAATTATAGCAAAGTAGAGCAATATGCTTGATTCTAAAACTAAAAATAAATGCTTAGAGTCTATTATTACTTAAACTAGCCCAAATGATTGGCTAGATAAAATTATAAGCAGAATCAATAAAATAATGTCATCAATAGAAAAAAAATCACTCAAAAATTTAACACCAATCTTTGCTTTCGTTTTACCTTATAAAAAAATGCTCGCGGGTGCGTTAGCCGCATTGTTGTTAACATCAGGCGTCAGTTTATCCCTTGGTCAAGGCGTTAGAATGATCATTGATCATGGCTTTATCGCAGGCTCAGAAGAACAATTAACAGTAGCGGTTGGTGTTCTGATTATTATGATCAGCTTACTTGCGTTTGGAACATTTGTTCGATTTTATTTAATGTCTTGGTTAGGTGAAAGAGTGAGTGCAGATATTCGAAAAACGGTTTTCAATCAATTAATTGGTTTGCATCCCAGCTATTTTGAAGAAAATCGCAGTGGCGAAATCATGTCACGATTAACTACTGACACAACGCTATTACAATCGATCATTGGTTCTTCTTTTTCAATGGCATTACGGAGTTTTATAATGCTGGTTGGCGGGCTAGTGATGTTAGTTATTACTAACTGGAAATTATCGCTAATTGTAATGGGCTTTGTGCCTTTAGTTTTATTACCGATGATGATTTTTGGAAAAAAGGTTAGAAACTTGGCAAAAGAAAGTCAAGATAGTATTGCAGGTATAGGAACTTATGCCGGTGAAGCGATTCAAAACATAAAAATAGTACAAAGCTATACACAAGAGCCTCAAGAAAAATTGGCTTTTAGCGGCGAAGTAGAAACGGCATTTAATATCGCCAAACAAAGAATCAAGCAACGCTCAGTGTTAATAGCGACGGTTATATTTATGGCTTTTGGCGCAATCAGTTTAATGCTCTGGTTTGGTGGGATGGATGTTCTTAATGGAACGATCACTGGTGGTGAACTTGCCGCGTTTATTTTTTACGCAATCATGCTGGCATCATCAGCAGCTACTGTTTCTGAAGTGTATGGTGAGCTTCAAAGAGCGGCCGGTTCAGCCGAACGGTTACTGGAATTAATGGCGGTAGAGAGTGAAATTAAAATACAAGAAAATCCGCTTGAGTTTGAACAAACGAATAAGTATTTGATTGAATTTAAACAAGTTCATTTCAATTATCCATCCCGCCCAGATAGTGCTGCATTAAAAGATATTAATTTACAAATAGAAAATGGAAAAATTATTGCCTTAGTAGGACCATCGGGTGCGGGTAAAACAACATTATTTGAATTATTACAACGTTTTTACGATCCACAGAGCGGCCAGATTCATTTTAAGAATACTGCAATTACACAAGTTGATCCAAGTAATTTAAGGGCGCAAATGGGGATGGTGCCGCAACAGCCGATCCTTTTTAGTAGTGATGTTTGGCAGAACATTCGATACGGACGACCTGATGCGACGGATGATGAAGTGATTGAGGCTGCAAAACGTGCACACGCAAATGAATTCATACAAGACCTACCCGATGGCTATGGAAGTTTTTTGGGAGAACAAGGCGTACGCTTATCAGGCGGGCAAAAACAAAGAGTTGCTTTGGCAAGAGCAATATTAAAAGATCCTGAAGTGCTTTTATTAGATGAGGCGACTAGCGCGCTTGATGCGGAAAGTGAACATCATGTCCAGGCTGCATTAAATGAGTTAATGAAAGACCGAACGACACTTATTATTGCACATCGGTTAGCTACGGTTATTCATGCCGATGTGATTGTGTTAATGGATCAAGGAAAAATTGTTGATACCGGTACTCATTCTCAGTTACTTGAAAAGTCATCCCTTTATAAAAGGTTATGTGAACTGCAGTTTGAACAAGCTGATTAAGTTTTCGCTACTATAGTGCATTCACAGTTTGATTTTCATCAAGAGCTAGCTCTTGATAAAGTTTATTCGAAAAGAAGCGCCCGTTTGATTGAGACTGTTTTTTTGTTGATTGTTATTAAGTTGGTTATTATTTAATTGATATTGAAAATTATGTGAAGTCAATATTTCATCAATGAGCATTAACCCAATTCCTTGTCCTGTTGTTTTTGTTGTGAAAAAAGGGGTAAATAATTGGTGTTTAACTTCACTACTAATTCCGCATCCTGAATCAATAATATCAAGCTGGATTGATTTTGATTCAGCATTAGACTTAGAGCTAGATTTTAGTATAATCTCAATATTATTGGTCTTACCTTCAGTTTGCTTCTGCTCTTCAATTGCCTCAATGGCATTCTTTAATATGTTAATCAGTGCTTGTTCTATTAAATGTGGATCTGCGTTGATTTCCTGGTCTTTTTCTAAGTCCATTTTGAGATGAATATCGTTTTTATTCATTTCGGAATAAAAAAGATTGGATAAATTTTTTACTAGCTGTGTTAAGTTAAATAGCATTTTTACAGGCTTTTGAAGCTTAACAATCTCCGAGTATCCTTGCATAAATTGATTGAGGCTAAAACAACGATTAATCACAACTTTTAGCGCTTTCTCAAAATCAATGCCTGATTCCTGCGACAACTGATCTTTATAACTTAAACTGCTTTCTAATAATGAATTTGTAATAGCTATTGTATTGTTCACTTCGTGAGACATGGTTTTAATGAGATTTTCATAGGATTCTTTTTGAGACTTAATTAAATTATGAGTAAATTCTTCAATTAGATAAAATGAGCGGTAAAAACCTCTATCTCTAAATTGATAATGACCAATTTTTAATCGCTTTCCATCACCTCGTGATATTAATTGATGTTGGTTTAGCGCAATTTTATTCAGTGAATAGCTTTGGTTGATAGATTGGAGATATAACGGTGAGTTCTTTATATTTCGATCAGACAGATTTAGTTGATCATTATTTAAGAGTCTTATAGCAGAAGAATTATACTCACTAATCTGATGACTAGTATCAAGTAATAAAACGCCAATAGGTGATTCATCCATCAGCTTTTCAAATACGTGGTGTCTTTCTCCTGCAACTAACCTTTCCCTATGAAGTTTTTCTAATAACAGGTTAAATTGATAAATTAATTTATCGAGATCAGGTTGTTTTAAATAACTAAAACGGGAGGTGAATTCTTCCTCCTTGAGTAAGGTTGAAAAAATACCGATATATTCCAGGGGTTGTAATGCTTTGCGGATAAGCCAAATAAACAATGAGAGACTTAGTATCAAAATAAACTCGATTAGAAAAAACCAGTACCCAACGTCTTCTCTAAATACAAACGCAAAAATGAAAAAAATAATATGTAAAAGAATACTGATTGATAAAAGTTTGTTTTTTAAGCTCACAAAACAATCCCATATTTTTCTAATCTTCTGTAAATAGCAGCACGGCTAACCCCTAATACTTCCGACACTTTGGTAATGTTATTGTTGTAGGCATCTAGCGATTTAATAATCATTGCTTTTTCGACTTCATTGAGTGTTAGGTTTTCAATATCTTCAAATTTACTTGACTGTTTAGATTGTGTTGACTTGGAAGGAGTAATATTAATCAAATCTTTTTCTGATATTAAATTACTCTGACTCATTAGAACAACTCTTTCAATGGTTTGAGAAAGTTGGCGGATATTTCCTGGCCAACTTTGTTTCTCCAGCCATTTTACTGCATCATTCTTAAGTTCTAAACCTTCTAAATGATATTGCTTTTCAATTCGTTTAAGGTGATGATTAACTAGTTGACAAATGTCGCCAATACGTTTTCTCAATGGCGGTAACTCGATGGTAATTAAATTAAGGCGGTAGAGTAAATCTTCTCTAAATTCATTTTTAGATACCATCTCATCGAGTGAGCGATTAGTGGCGGATATTACTCTAAAATTAGAGCGACGCGTTTTTGATGAGCCAACAGGTTGAAATGTTTGATCCTGTAATATACGTAATAACTTTACTTGTGATGCTGGATCGAGATCGCCAATTTCGTCTAAAAATATACTTCCCTTATCGGCTAGCTCAAATCGTCCTAGTCGATCCTGTTTCGCATCGGTGAAAGCGCCCTTTACGTGTCCAAACATTTCACTCTCAAACAAACTAGTTGTCATACCGCCTAAGTTCACTTTGACTAAGGATTGTTCCTGTCGAAGCGAATTATTATGTATAGCATCCGCAATCAGTTCTTTACCGGTTCCACTTTCACCCAAAATTAAAATTGGCGCGTTAGTGGATGCGACACGGCCAATTGTCGATAGAATTTCTAGCATTAGAGGGTCTTGACCAATAATGTATTTGAAATCATATTTTTCATCAAGCTCTTTTCGGTCAATCAAGTTAATAGAATTCGGTTGATTGAGATCGAGAGCTGTTTCAATTACACGCAGTAAATTGGAGTTGTCCCAAGGCTTAGTTAAAAAATCATTGGCACCTTGTTTTATTCCCTCTACTGCCAGTTCGATTGACGCCCAAGCCGTCATTAGCAAAATTGGAATTGTAGGATGTTTGCTCTTGATCAATTTCATTAATTCTAAGCCTTCTTTTCCACTGGTACTTCGGGAAAAATTCATATCTTGAATGATTAAATTTATATTATCGTTCTCAAGCTTTAACATTGCTTCTTTTGGGTTACATGCGCTTAGGGTTTTGTAACCATTTTGTTTTAACATTAATTCAATTGACGCAATGACAGATAGATCATCGTCGACGATTAAAACTTGAGCTTGTCTATTTGTCATATTTATCAACGGGTTTCAATTAATGTTTCAGTTTGGTTCTTATTCATAGTGGAGTGCTTCAGCGGGCAATAATTTTGTTGCTATTTTACCGGGATAATATGCACATATTACCGCTAATAGAAGCATAAATAAACTAGCTGGTAATTGAGCTGACCAAAATAGCGTCCAGTTAATCTCCGGAATAAAGCCAGAAATGGGTAATTGAATGGTTAACACTAAACCTATTAATAATCCTAATGAAGTGACAATCATTAATTCACTAATCACTTGGTTATGAATCCCCCTAGCGGTAGCTCCAAGCGCTCTTCTAACGCCAATTTCGGGTGCACGACTCATGACATTTTGCCATAAAACACCAAATAAGCCTAAAGCCACTAAGAGTATGAAGAATGCAGCAATAATAGATGCAAACAATAATGGCAAAAAAGTTTCATTTAACATGCTTTCTCTTCTAACATCCCAAGGTGTAATCGTAAACTCCCAGTTTGGCGCAACATTGGTTAATAGTTCCATCAAAGGTTCTTCAAAACTTCTTTGTGTCCCATCCTTTAGCTTTATTTCTATATTTCTTATCGCATGCTTATCTTTTTTGTATTGGTAAATAACATAGGGGGTTAATTGATTTAATTCACCCTTTTGACGAAAGTCCTTGAAAACACCCACAATTCTTTGTTCTATCTTATTTTCAGACTTAATATCTGAAATATTTTGACCGATTGCATTTTCGCCATTGAAATACCGCTCAATGAATAACTGATTAACAATCACGGGTTCATAACCAAGTCCTTTATCTAACTTTCCAAACCATTTACCTTCAGTTAATTCGAGTCCAAAGTCTTGTGCAGCGTGATCGTCCATCACGTTAAGCATAAAATCAATATTGCGTCCTTTTAATTCGTAATCTGATGTAGAGCTCCAATCTTGAAAAGTTGGGTTCTTTAATCTGTGAACATTTTCAATTTCATCCTGTTGTTTCAATTGTAATAATAAAGGTTCAAGCTCACTTTCTTTAATCGTTTCTGCCCAACTACCGCTGACAGCCTTTACAAGGATATTCCATCGGTTTTCGTATTCAAAGCCCAAAGGTTTAGTATATAAATTATAATTTCTAATCACCAATAACATGATGAAGAATACAACAATAAAAGCAATTGCGACTTCTGCAACGATAAGTCCGTTTGCTTTTTTTCTTTTCCATATGATTTTAAATAACTGTCTTAACATTATTTTAAGCCTCCTTTTAAAGCTAATACTGGATCGAGTTTGGCCATTTTAAATGCTGGGTAAACGCCCGAAACTAATGAAAAAACCAAGGTCATCAGTAAACTAATGACAAAAACGTTTAGGTTGAATGGGAACTCAACATAAGGAATCAAACCACTCATTTCAATACTCGCCAAAATAAATGAACTAAACAGTAATGCGAGCACACCACCAATCAATGTTAATAAAACATTCTCTACAATAAACTGCCAAACCAATTGTAGAGTGGTTGCCCCATATGCCTTACGCACACCTATCTCCGATGCTCTTTCCAAAATTCGACTGATATTCAGGTTAACCATATTAATGCTAGGCAGTAGCATGAACAAAAACGAGATAATGCATATCGCTATGATTAAAGTGGAGGTGTAATTTTCAAAACTCTTGGAATCACCAAAAATATCCCGCGCCATCGCTTGTAAAGGGTTGTCTGCATGACTAAAGGCTTGCGTATATTCGTCAATGGCGACAAAATCTTGTTGTAATCGACTAGTGAACTCTTGTTGAATGTTTTCTAGTTGTTTTGGATTAGAATGATGAAGCATCGCAGAAAAAACACCTGAAACTTGTTGCCTATAAGATGTTGAAGGTAAAGTTGTGAATGGAAGCCAAATATCAGAAAAAGCATCTATTTCTGTCCTAGGCACGTTCTGTACTACACCAACAATTTCGTATTTTTTCTTTTGAATTATTATAGTTTTACCAACCGCACTCTCTTGACCAAAATATTGCTCTGCTGTCGTTTGATTGAGGACAGCTACCGCTTTTCCTAAATTAAATTGTTCTTGTGAGTAAGCTTCTCCGTCGACATATTCGAAATCCAGAATTCGCCAATAATTGGCGTCTGTTCGACGAATGGTATATTCAATTTTTTTTCCCTGAATGTAGGTCGAAATCTTATTTAACTTAGTATAAATCGAAATGATTTCAGGCACTTTTAATGGACTGACATAATCATTAATAAATTTAAAACCAGGATAAATTGATTGAGTACGAGTATGTGATTTATTTGTCATTACTAAATGGCTAACCACTAAATAATGCGAGTTATTTTTTTCAGGCCCCTTTGGATGTAAATGGTTATCGGCAACACGAGTTGCAACAACAATAATGGTTAAGGTAAGGCAGATCCCAAATAAATTAATAAACGTAAAAAGTTTTCGCCTTAAAAATACTTTCCAGGCGGTCAACAAATAATTTTTCAACATCAATATTCTCCTGCTTATCTAAGGTTATTAGTGAACCAATTGACCATCAAATACCCGTATGATCCGTTCGGTTCTTTTTGCCATTGCTTCATCATGCGTTACCATGACAATGGTGGTATTGTGATCTTTATGCAGTGATTCAATGATCTCCATAATCTCATTTCCCATATGACTATCCAAGTTTCCGGTAGGCTCATCCGCCAGCAATAATTTAGGTTTCCCAACAATAGCGCGTGCAACGGCTACACGTTGTTGTTGTCCTCCGGAAAGTTGGTTCGGGTAATGTTGAGTGCGGGCAGAGAGTCCCACTTTCTCGAGTGCTTCTAGAGCCATTTGTTTTCTTTTTTTAGCGGAGACATTACGGTAGAGTAATGGCAATTCCACATTATCAACCACTCGTAAATCGGGAATAAGATGAAAGCTTTGAAAAATAAATCCGATTTTTTCATTTCTCAATTTTGCAATATCTTTATCTTTATAAGAAGTAATTGGTTGACCAGCAAAACTGAAATCGCCACTACTTGGTTGATCAAGTAGGCCAATAATATTGAGCAAGGTACTTTTCCCACAACCAGACTGACCCATTACAGAGATGAACTCGCCTTTTTTAATTGAGAGGTTAATATCTGACAATGCACTGGTTTCTATTGTGTCCGTTTGATAGGTTTTACATATATTTTTTAGATGCAACATTATTTTTTCCTTTTTATCTTGTAAACTAGTTAACAGTAAATTTTTCTAGGTGAGCAAGTCGGCGGGTATCTGAAATAATGACTTGATCCCCTTGTTCTACATTTCCAATAATTTGATAGTTGTCTTTGTCACTAAATCCTATTTTTACAGATGTTCTATAAGCGACACCATCTCGTATGATAAAAATATTTTGTAGTCCTTTTCCCGAAACAAAAGGACCTTTTAAAATGATTTTTGCTTGCTCCGCTCGTTCAGTAATTAAACCGACATTAACCCTGATATTTTGATGAAGTATTTTATTATCGGGTTGTTGTAAATTGATGGTTAATTTCATAACACCGTTTTCTATAGTTGGAGAGAGAGTTTCTAAATGACCCACAAGGTTGTGCTGATTGTAAGAGACAATAACTTCCATGCCTTGTATCAACTGTGGAGCGTAAAAATCTGATAATGTTGCTTCTACCCTAAATTGAGTAGCATCGGATATTTTAGCTAAAGGTTCTCCAATGGTTACGCTGGCGCCTTCTTCATTTTTCATCCAGGTTAGTACACCGTCTCTACTGGCAACGAGAAGGGAGTTTTTGATTAAACGTTGATTTTCATTGAGAGACTTTAATAATATTTTTTTCTCTAAAAGAAGACTTTCAATTTCAGCCTTAGAAGTTGAATGATGATCTTTAATAGATTGCTCGAGCTGTCTAATTTCAATATTAGTACGCTTAACAACAATTTCCGCTTCTAATAGAGCATGTTTAGAGGCCGCACCTGTCACGCTCAATAGTCTAAGTCTTTCTGCCTTTACTGAACGTAACTCTAATTCAATTTCTAGTATTTGGTTTTTACTTTCAATTTCATGAATTGCTTTGTTTTTACGTAATGTCTGTGTTGTTATTTTCAGGTCTTTTAATGCAATATTTTCTTTTATGTTTTCAATTTTGAGTTTTAAAGCCCGCGTATCAAGTAATAATAAAGACTCTCCTATTTTAACTATTTTTCCAACTTGAACAAATACTTTGATGATTTTAGATTTAGTTTCACTGGAAAGCGTTGATTCGTTTGCCGGTATGACAATTCCTGCTGCGCTGATAGTCGAGGCAATCGAACTGATTTTTACTTTAGCGGTTCGCAAACTCGATATTTTAACGCTAGGCGTGAATAGCCAATGTATAAAAAATAACAGTGAGGCCACAACTAGCAAAGCATAGACGATTTTCAAACGAGAACTATTTCGTCTTTTAGTAATATTGGATTGTGATAGAGGTTGATCCATTGCGACTTTCGATTTTTATTAAATATTACAGTTGTATTTAGCAATAACTACGCCAACTGTAAATATAAATAAAAACACTTTTAAACAATAGGTTACGTGAAAATTTTGAATGTTGCTTGAGTTGCTGATCGTTCAATAATGAACATATTAAATGTAAGTGTTCGATATTGAACACATTATTTTTGGAGAGGATATTTTTGATTAAATACAGTACTTTATAATCAAGAAACAAAATAACTTTTATATTTAATGATCAAAGGGAATACCATTAAACTCAATATTCCAGCAATAACAAAGTGTAGTGTATAACCTAATTCCGTTGCCGATATTCCACTGGTAGTTGATGCAAGAATTGTCATTGTGACGACAATACAAGCTTGAATGGTGTAGTCACTTCCTGCACATTCTTTTCGGCAATGATCCATCATGGCAGTAAAAAGTGCCGCTGTTGCAAGGCCCCCTGTAAAATGCTCTAAAGCGCTTAGCGTATAAACCATGGGTTTTGCTATCAATTTTGTCGATGCTAAACTTTCTATAGATAGCAAAGCCCAAGCAGCAACAGCAAACGCTTGAATAATTGCAAAGATAAGTAACGATTTATACCTTCCTAATTGGTTGACTAAAAATCCACCAACAATTGCTCCCAAAAGTCCCGCGGAAAAACCTGCAATTCCCAAGATAAGAGCGATATCTTTAATACTAAAACCTGAATCCACTAGTAAAGGACGAACCATTGCTCCACCCAATGCATCACCAAATTTATATATAACGATGATCACCAGCCACAGCACTAGATGAGGAAGCTTGAAAAATGCGACAAAATCTGAAAAAGAGAGATTATCTTGTTCAGTACTATATTTGCGTTGGTTAAAAAATATGACGGGTAATGTGCTAATAAAAAATATGCCTGAGAGGATCCAAAGAGAGTATTGCCATCCCAAAACGGTAAACCAACTAAGTAATAGACCCCCACCGAGAATCATCCCTACTCGATACCCCGCAACTTGAATACCATTACCAATGCCACGTTCATTTTCAGCCAAAAAATTAACCGCTAATCCATCGGTCGCAATGTCTTGGGTTGCGGTAAATAAGTTCATTAGAAAAAAACCCGCAAATAGGATGACAATGGCTTCATTGACAATAAAAGGTAGCTCTAAAAATGACATGCCAATTAGGCAAGCAATAGCAATTAAATTTGACCACAAAATCCAAAATTTTCTGGAACCGTATTTATCAACGGCAGGTGCCCACAAAAACTTAAGTGCCCAAGGTAAAGCTAAAGCACTACTAAAACCAATTGTTTTCAAATCTACGCCTTCGACTCTTAATAAAACGGGTAAAGTTTGAGTGAAAAATCCATAAGGTAAGCCTTGCGCAATATAAAGACTAATCAGTAAACTAAATTTTTGATTTCGGGTGAATGGCAAGCCTTTACTTTCCTAATTCAGTTTGAGAGGATTTAATCTGGCAATTTATCATGAATGAGCCAATGTCTGCATTAACTCATTATGATATGGTTAACACCGATAGCCGTATTACCCTAAATTTAATCAATAGTGACTATAGCCAATGCTTATCGTGATACTAGTTGTATGTGTTTTTTTGCTTATATTAGCGCCTCAATGGTGGGTTAAATATGTACTAGCCAAGCATAATAAAGCACTTGATGGAATGCCGGGAACCGGCGGCGAGTTAGCTAATCACCTTTTAAGCGAGTTTAAGCTAGAAAACGTAAAAGTTGAGGCAACAGACGAAGGAGGCGACCACTACGATCCACAAGAAAATATGGTTAGATTGAGCCCTAGTTACATGAATAACAAATCGATAACAGCCATTGCCGTTGCGACGCATGAAGTTGGTCACGCGATACAGTTTAACCGCAATGAAAAAGTGAGTTTATTAAGAAAACGTTATTTACCGAAAGCGCACATCATTCAGAAAGTAGGGATATATTGCTTAATGGGTTTGCCAATGGTGACGGCAATAATCCGGATACCTCACGTAGTTGGATTAACCGCGGTCATTGGCCTATTAACGTTATTGTCTTCAGTTTTGATATATGCAGCAATACTGCCAGAAGAGTGGGATGCTAGTTTCAATAAAGCACTGCCTATTTTGAAAACAGGCGAGTATGTTCCCGAAGAATACTTACCGGCTATCAAACAAGTTCTACAGGCTTGTGCATTAACTTATGTGGCGGCTGCTTTGGCTGACGTACTTAGATGGTGGCGATGGTTGGCGATTTTGAGGGCACTTAGGTGAAGGGATGCTTTTATAAAACCTATTTTCTGCTAGTATCATGATTGAATTTAACTATGAGAACCCTAATATGTTGAAGCTTTATAGCAAAACTGTCTTGTTATTTTGTCTTGTACTCATTTCATTGGCAAGTGTTGCAAAAGATAATAATAAGAAAAAAGATAATCCATTAGCCGGTATACCATTAAGAAACATAGGGCCCGCTTTAATTTCAGGGCGTATTTCGGACTTTGCTTTTCATCCTAATAAAAAACATGTTTTTTATGTAACAACCGCTGCAGGAAATATGTGGAAAACCACTAATAACACTATTACATGGGAGCCTATCTTCGATAATGAAGGTTCTTATTCTATTGGGTCGATGAAAATGGACCCTTCAGATCCTTTAAATTTATGGGTGGGTTCTGGTGAAAATAATGCACAAAGATCTGTATCTTTTGGTGATGGTATTTATAAATCGATCGATGGCGGAAAAACTTGGCAAAATATGGGGCTAAAAAACTCAGGACATATTTCTCAAATATGGGTTCATCCTCAAGATTCAAATACTGTACTGGTAGCAGCCCAAGGGCCTTTGTGGAGTGATGGTGGTGATAGGGGTTTATATAAAACCATAAACGGCGGCACAAGCTGGGAAAAAATACTTAAAATTGATCAATACACCGGTGTGAATGAATTTATCGTTGATGCAAAAAATCCAGATAATATCGTGGCCAGTTCTTATCAACGCCGCAGACATGTTTGGGTGCTTATTAATGGCGGGCCTGGCAGTGGAATCCACAGAACCAGCGATGGTGGAGCTACATGGACGGAAGTTAAATCTTCATTACCTAAAGACCAGATGGGGCGTATTGGCTTAATTGGGGCGCCTTCAAAGCCTAACCGAATTTATGCGATTGTAGAGTCAAACAAAGAAGAGCAAGGGGTATTTTTATCGGATGATTTTGGTGTCTCATTTACTAAACAATCCAGCTACATGGCTAGCAGTCCACAATATTATAATGAATTGGTAGTTGATCCTAAAAATCCTGATCGCGTTTATTCTTTAAGTACTTTTACCAGTGTTTCTGAAGATGCTGGTAAAACTTGGAAAAAACTGTCTGACAAATACCGTCATGTTGATGACCATGCGTTGTGGATCGATCCAGATAATACAGAACATTTGTACATTGGCGGTGATGGTGGTATTTATGAAACCTATGACAGAGGCCAAACCTGGAGGCATGTACAAAATTTACCGATTGCTCAATTCTATAGAATTACGCCCGACAATGCCGAACCATTTTATAATGTTTGTGGCGGAACCCAAGATAACAATTCTCTATGCGGCCCGTCTCGTACTAATAAAGTTCATGGTGTCACCAATGCAGATTGGGACATTATTTTGGGCGGCGATGGTTACAAATCTCAAATCGACCCCAATGACCCAAACACCGTTTACGCCCAATACCAATATGGTGGACTTGCGCGTGTAGATCGCCGAACGGATCAGCGTTTATACATTACACCTCACCCACAAAAAGACGAAAATGCCTATAAGTGGAATTGGAACACGCCTTTAATTATTAGTCCACACAGCAACACCCGGCTTTTTTATGCGGCTGAAAAATTATTTCAGTCAGATGATCGTGGTGATTCATGGACTATCATTAGTCCAGATTTAACCCAAAAAATTGACCGCAACAAATTAGAAGTGATGGGCCGAATATGGAGTGTTGATTCTGTGGCTAAAAACAAATCAACTTCTATGTATGGCAGTTTAATTGGTATCTCTGAGAGTCCATTACAACAAGGATTAATCATGGTGGGCTCAGACGATGGCGTTATTAGTACAACGGCTAATGGAGGCAAGGATTGGAAATCAATTAAATCTTTTCCTAAAGTGCCTGACATGTCTTATGTGTCTGATGTGTTGTTTTCATCACACGATAAAAATGTGGCTTATGCAACTATCGATAATCACAAGCGCGGCGATTATAAGCCCTATGTATTAAAATCAACCAATCAAGGAAAAACGTGGAAACAGATAACTAATGATCTACCCAAAAGAGGCCCAACTCACACTATTGTTGAAGACCATGTTAATCCTAATTTGTTATTTGTAGGGACTGAATTTGGCTTGTTTTTTACTCAAAATGGTGGGAAAAGTTGGGACGAATTTTCAAGTCTACCAACCACGCCTATACGTGATCTAGAAATCCAACGTAGAGAAAGTGACTTGGTGGTTGCTTCTTTTGGACGTGGAGTTTACATTCTAGATGATTATTCGCCACTAAGAACAAAAGCATCAAGATTAAATAATGCTGAAGCCACACTTTTTCCTGTTAAAGATACATGGATATATATTGAAGGCGATCGTATTGATGACAGAGAGAAAGGCTCATCAGGTAGTGGTTATTTCACCGCTAAAAATCCGCCATTGGGGGTGACATTTTCTTATTATTTAAAAGATGATTATAAAACGCTTAAAAAACAACGCAGAGCAAAAGAAATAAAGCGTGAAAAGGATTCTACTGATACACCTTATCCTAGTTGGGAGCAATTAAGAATAGAAGATAACGAACAAGCACCTCAATTGTATTTTGAAATAAAAGATAGTCATGGGAAAACAGTCAGCCGTGTGTCAGCTAGTAACAAAAAAGGATTCCACAGAACACAATGGAACATGCGCTTGCCAGCTCCAAATGCGGTTCAGTTAAAACAACCAGATTGGATACCTTATTGGGTTTCTGCTCCAATGGGACCATTAGCTATTCCAGGAATGTACACTGCGACTTTGTTTAAGAGACAATCTGGCACATTAATGGCCTTAGGCAAAGCCCAAGCATTTAAATTAAAGGTATTAGACAACAGTCCAGAAATTACAAGTGATCCACAAGCCGTTCAGGATTTTCATTTAAAATTAACAAAATTACAAAGGACAATTGAAGGTGTTGAAGGTAAACTCGGTGAGATAAATAATAGTGTTGCTCACCTGTACAGAGCAATTAAACTGACAGTTTCTGTTGATGAATCATTGAGAAGTGATTTAGATAATATTAGAGAGAGGTTAATTCAATTTAAAGTTAAATTGCATGGCGACTCTACTATTTCTTCGAGAGCAGAACCTGTGCCTTGGTCGGTTTCTCAAAGAGTTGGAAGTTTGTTTGGTAGTAGCATCGAATCGCAATCTGATGTACCTCAAGGTTTTAAAGATTCATATGAAATTGCTAAGACAGAAATTTCAAGCTTAGTTAAAGATTTAAAAACAGTTTATGCTGATCTCATCACTTTCGAAAAAGTCATTGAAGATAAAGGCGCCCCATGGACTCCGGGGAGATTGCCCAATTGGGAAGATTGATTTTGTTTTAAGTTTGATTAAAAAACCTGCTAATTGCTAGCAGGTTTTATTCATCCAGTCATGATTTTTATGGCTTAAAAGAAATGTTAAAAAAATTATTATTGAATTTTATGGAAAATTATTTTTAACTTAATACGTATTGATTAAATAGAGTTAAAAATTAAATTCCGAACATTAGGTAAGTATTTTTCAAACGAACCCGTGTTAAAAGCAACCACTTTATCACCTGGCTTAATCATGCCGTTTTCAATCGCTGACTCTAAAGCTGCAATCGTAGCGGCTCCTTCAGGGCAAATCCAAATCCCGTATTCTTTATAAATGGATGTTAAATTTTCACTAATGGATCTTTCATCTACTGCTATAGCCATTCCTTTGCTCTTTTTTATAATATCTAAGACTTTGAAGTGACCAACACCGCCTGGGACATTTAAGCCTGTCGCAATTGTTTTTCCAGCCTCCGCTGTTGTTGTATCTGAATTCCCTGCTTTAAAAGCGTTAACAACGGGTGCTGTATTCTCAGCTTGAACTGAAATGATTCTTGGACGTCTTTCATCAATTAATCCCAACGCCTGCAATTCGTCAAAAGCTTTCCACATACCTAGAATACCGGTGCCTCCACCTGTTGGGTAAATAATCACATCAGGCAGTTGCCATTTTTGTGTTAGTCCATTGTCAGGCTCCGCCAGTTCATAGCCTAGAGTCTTTTTACCATCAATACGCCAACCTGGTTCTTGAAATGTAGCCATATTAAAATAGCCCTGAGGGACATATTTCTCTTTCATCAAAGCAGCAGCTTCACGAATGGTGCCTTTGACTAATTGAATTTCAACATCATCGCGCATTTTTGCTAGTGCTGATACACGGCCTAAAATTGGCATCGGCGTATCATCAGGCATAATAATCACAGACTCCATGCCTGCTTTGATTGCATATTCAGCGAGTGAGTCTCCAGCATTTCCTTGAGTTGGTACAACCACCTTCTTAATGCCAAAGTTACTAGCCATTGATATCGCCATACTCATACCACGGTCTTTGAAACTGCCGGTAGGATTTGCACCCCAGCCTTTGTGTGGTTGTCCTTCGTCTTTTATGAAGAGTTGGAATTTATGTTTTTTAGCAAGAGGGTGATTAGTTAGGGTAATCTCAGGTGTATACCCTTCACCGAGTGAAATAATTGATTGTTGATCGTGGCTATCATTTATATCTAGTCCAAGTAATGAACCAAATCGCCACATTGATTTTATTTCTGGCCTGTACCATTTAAAGTTAGGCTTTTCTTGTTTAATTCTTTCAATATCGATGATTAATTCCAACGGACGATTATCAACGGGGCATAAATTCATTAGTGTCTTAGTTGAATATTCCGCACCGCAGTCTGAGCATTTCAGAATTTTTATGTAGCTCACAATTGATCCTTTATGTTGTTATGATTAAGTAGATGGTTAATCAAAGAATATTATCCATATTAGTTTTTACCAGTAGAGATCCCCAATAACTCTTTGATATCATCAGCGGTTAATTTACTGGCATCTTTTGCTTTTTTGTCGCCATAAATGCCATCAGCTAACGCTTGCTTTTTTTCCTGCATTTCCAAAATTTTCTCTTCTAGGGTATTTTCTACAACCAATTTGTAAACAAACACAGGCTTGTCTTGTCCTATGCGATGTGCGCGATCGCTAGCTTGATTTTCAACCGCAGGGTTCCACCAAGGATCGTAGTGGATTACCGTATCAGCTTCAGTTAAATTGAGACCAACGCCTCCAGCCTTTAAGCTGATTAAAAAAACATCGACCTGTCCACTGGTAAATTTTTCTATGACTTCGTCTCTCTTTCGGGTGCTTCCGGTTAATTTTGTATAAGATATATTCTTGTCTTTAATGGCCTTTTCAATAATAGAAAGCATACTAGTAAACTGAGAGAATATTAAAATTTTTCGTCCTTCTTCTACAAGTTCTGGAACCATATCCATTAACAATTCAAGTTTGGCTGAATGTTTTACTTTTTTGGCTTGTTCTAGTTTGACTAATTGTGGATCACAACAAACCTGTCTTAGTTTTAGTAGCGCATCCAAAATAGTGATATGGCTTCTATTGAGGCCTTTAGTGGCGATAGCTTGTTGTATCTTCTTCTCCATCGCAATTCTAATGGTCTCATAGAGAATGGATTGTTGATCAGAAAAAGAAACGGTTTTGATAATTTCAGTTTTAGCAGGAAGTTCGTTTGCGACCACTTGTTTTGTTCGTCGTAATAAAAAAGGACTGACCCGATTAGCCAGTATTTTAGACACTAGAGGATTATTGTTTTTTTCGATGGGATTTCTATATTTTTGGTTAAAGCCTTTTTCATTGACTAAAAATCCAGGCATTAAAAAATCGTAAATTGACCATAGTTCGCCTAAGTGATTCTCCATTGGTGTTCCGGTTAAAGCAAGCCTATGCTGACTACTAAAAGCTTTAATTCCTTTGGTCGCTTTTGCTTTTGGATTTTTAATATTCTGAGCTTCATCCAAAATGATAAAATAATAATTGATTGATTTTAAAATATCAAAATCTCTTACGATAAGTGGATAAGTTGTTAAAATTAAGTCAAATTTGGTTAAAAGATCAAAGTGTTGGTGTCGATCAGAACCTTGTGAGATATGAACTTTCAAATTAGGTGTAAATCGCTTCGCTTCTTTTTTCCAATTGCTCATCAAACTTGTTGGTGCAATGATCAAGCAGGGTTGCTTCATTCTTCGTGCGGATTTCTCTTTTTGTAAATGCACCAATGTTTGTACTGTTTTTCCTAAACCCATATCATCGGCTAGTATTCCACAAAATTCAAACTCTCTTAAAAACTGTAGCCAGTTAAATCCTTTAGACTGATACTCTCTCAATTCACCCTTAAATGATTTTGGCAGTGGTACTGCTTTTATGCCGTCAAAGTTGGCTAGCTTTTGTCCAAGCTCCTTAATCCGTAAATCACCGGACCATTGAATATTTAGTGAGTCATTTTTATCTAACTGATTGACTAACAAGGCATCAAATTTTGATATTTTGAAGGTGTCTTCTCCCAGAGGCAGGCTATCAAATAGCTCATAGATTAAATCTAAAATGGGTTTGATTTTTTCCTTTGGCAAGACAATATATTGATTGGGTTTATGTTCGACTAATAATTCGTCAGGTAAACTGAGAATGTCATATTGATTTAACAGATCGGCAATGATCGGCATTAGTGAAACTTTTCCTCCCTCCAGACCATCTGAACTCGGCTCACCTAAATTAATATCAAATTTTAAATTAAACCAATTGTTTTCTTCTTCAATGTCAACATCCCACTCATCATTTGGAATAATAAAATCCAAATTAAAACTCGGATCAACTTCAATAAGCCAACCCGTTTTTTCTAATTTTTGACGATCACTATCCATAAAGTGACGCCAACGGGTAATCGTATCAGTAGGGTTCTTACCATGGCTCATTCTTGCTAATAATTGGTTTTCTGATACGGAAGCATAAAGACCTGGCGGGTTAAGTTCAAAATTTAGGTTAATTAAAGATTGAGATAATTCAATTTCTTTTGTCATATCACGTTTTATGCGAAGTACTTCATTTTCTTTTTCAAATATAATTATCGTTTGATCGAGTGCTTGAATTTCAACATTATCATAGACAAAACTAACTTTTAAAGCATTGAGAGGTGGATACATATCAAGCGGATCAACTAATCGACAAATGGTTAACTTTGGTTTTAGTGAAGAACCATCAATATCTGATATTTTAGTTTCTATAGGCAATGGGATCTGTTGATCGAGTCCTGTTTTTATAATATTAAAATTAAAAGCTTTTATATCCGCATCAGAAATAACCGGTGATGTGATGAGTCTTGATAACTGTTGGGTTTTCAAGTTGCTTTTTATGAGGTTTATTTCACTCTTTGAAGGATTGATTTCACAAGGAGGCTCTGTAAACACTAGATGAGAATTTTCTGATTGAGTACTGACTAACTGATGAACTTTTCCATCTTTAGTATTTTTCTGTTGCCACTCAAACGATAAATCAACATCACCACCAAGCGTTAGAAAGCCGCCATCCATGTGTTTCCAAAAACAGCGGCGCGTTTTTATCATTTTTAACAAAGCTTGCCAACCAAATTCCCCTTGAATAACCGCATCTTGACTTTGATAATAGTATCGATGATCAAACTCATTATTTTGAGATACTTTAAGTAGCTTGATAATTTCTTTATCAATAGAATTATGAATGGCATTATTACTGTAATTATATTGTATATTTTCAGCTTGAGAGCTAAAGCTGAGCGGCTTAGCCTTTAGATATCCGTCTTTTACTCTAAACCCAGAAGAGTGTAAGGTTACTCGAAGCTCTCCTTTTTGCTGAGCAGGTTCAAGAATATAGGCAATCCATTTTTTATTATTCTCTACTTCTTGATCGTTTACGAGTTGTCCTTTGTCAGCGATATCACCTAACCAACCATTAATAATTTCCGGAGAAGAGTAACTTTTTTTAGCTATATATTGACCTGTTAACGGATCCTTATTGATTTCCTTTGCAATGGTTGCTAAGTAATTCAATAGCACTGCGACCACATGTTTACAATTATATCCTACAGGGCAACTACAACCTCCTTCAACATCAATCCCCCAAGAGACTTTTTCAACATAAATGCTTTGAATGTATACATGACTGCCATCTACTTCACTATTAAGCTCAATGCTGTGGCTGGATTCTTCATTTACGATGATCTCGCCGACTAATCCTCGTACAAAATAACCACGACCTCGAGAAAATGCTCCATCATCAAATTCATTTTTAATGTCATTTTTTGAAAATTTAATCATGGGTAAATTGATAGTTATAGATGTTAGTTCGTTTGAAGAAATATTGTATTGGATCAATGATTATTTAGGAACTAGATTTTTTAGTCGGTCATTCAAATCATCAATAACTTGTAGCCTAAATTGCTTAAGAGAACGTAAATTTGAATTGCCAAACTGTTCTATTTTTTTATTTATTTCTTCCTTATAGTGATCAATATTAATCATTTCCAAATTAACTTTAACTTTCTTAAAAATATTGGGGAGTTTCTGCCCTGGTATTTGCACATGGTGTAGCCCGCCACTATAAACAAATAGCGCCTTTCCGCCTTCCATATAAGAAAGAATTTCAGCAATTCCTCCCCTAACGGTCATCGGTTTTCCATGTTTATCTAGCCCATCTTTTCGCTTCATTCTTCCTTCCGGCAATATAGCAACAATCGATTGCTTACTGATAGATTGCATAAATGACTTCCAACTAGAATCCCGCTTGCGAGTAATTGAAACCATACCGGGCGCTATCCATTTGAAAAAACGGCCTACGATTGGTCGATTGATTGTTATATCAGCGCCGGGGACAACAATATTTTTAGAAATACGCCAAGTAAAAGCGGTAGGTGCTTGGGTTAAGAATATTGGCTCGAAAAGGCTGGTATGATTAAGGAAAACTATTAGCCGCACCTCATCCCATTTACGCGCAGCGGCATCATCGAGCCATTTGACGTCAAAGCGGTAAAAAATTCGGGAGAGTAGTTTTACAAAATTTATTATTGTAAAACTGAATAAGTTTTTCATGATATAACCTAAATATTAATATTTTTGAATTATAAACAGCGTTAACGCACATGTAAATGAATCCGATTTAAGTAAATAAAACTTGAACAAATAGATTACAGCTGTAATACTTAAATTTTAGATTACAGGTGTAATCTTTAAAAGGTAAACTTATGCAAATCAGTGATTCAGAAAAACTAATTATGGATTGTCTTTGGCATTCCTCTCCACTCAGCGCTAATCAAATTATTGAGAATCTCGATAAGGATCTTAATTGGCATGATAAAACGGTAAAAACGCTTTTAAATAGATTGTTAAAAAAAGAGGCCATAGGATTTGAGCGAAAGGGTAGGCAATATTTTTATCATCCGCTACTTGTTGAAGCTGACTATATTGAAAAGGCAACTGACCGATTTGTTAATCGTGTATTTAACGGCAGCGTAACTTCGTTAGTCGCCGCATTTGCTAAAAAAGAGAAGTTATCGGCTCATGAGTTATCAGAGTTAAAGCAACTAATTGAGGAGATCGAGATGCTTTGACTGCGGCCTATCAATGGCGATTTGAAAATAATAAAGGGCAAAAAAATATGATTTATACAATGGAATATGCGTTAGAGTAATTTAATATATTTCTCAAAATAAATAACTAACCGACGAGACCATCTCGTTGGTTTTATTGCGACAGTACGCTAGCTAAATATATGAACTTTAAATGCAAAAGGGTCAGAATTAACACGCAATCTTTTGAGATTAGTTATTACCGTTAGATATATTATTTCTTTATAACTGCTAAATGATCAAACGTAAAGTTTGCCCAACTAAATAATGGGGTAAAGACATAAGTTTATAATCAATATTTTCTTTAGAGGTTTGTCTTTTTTCTTGATAAATAGCTGGATTATCAGAGTTAAATCGAACTGCAGTTGTTTTTGTTTTTCTTGTACAAATTGCTGTAATGAACGGAGTTTCGTCGTTTTACCAGACTTTTCTTCAATAGGAAATATTTGACCGCTGTGACTTATTACATAATCTACCTCGGCTGATGCTGACTTTTTTCTCTCATCCAATAAAATAATTCTGGTGCTAGCTCTGCACTTTGAATATAGAGTAAATGTTGGCCAATAAATTGTTCTGCTATCGATCCATTAGTGATCTGGTTTATCTCAGTTGTTTCTTCAAAATCCTATAGACTAACTCCAAGAGTAGACTGCATAAGACCAACATCTAAAAACAACATCTTAAAATATTTCTCGTTAATTTATGCTTTTAAAGGTATACCGTTATTATGACCATGACTATGAAATATTTTTTGAGTTAATTTTGCGAGGCAAAGTTGATCCATTACTTTTTTAGGATTACCAGAACTTAGGGCTGAGGTGAACCGAAAAGGTTTTTCTAGATTTAATTCGACTAGATTGAGTTCTAGCTGTTTTGCACAAATTTTTACTAAAGTCGTTTTTCCTACTTGTCGAGCGCCACGAATGATCAAAGGTTTTCTATTTTTACTTTTAAACTAGTGAGATATGTTGTCTTATAGAGCTCTTTTCATGTCTATTTAGGGCCGTCTATTGATATAACCAGCCTATTACAGATATAAAAATAATATTATACAAGGCAATAATGTTATAAAAATTGCCAAAAGATAGGCTTAATATATCAAATTCATGCTATATCTAACTTTTTAAGTAATACTAGGTTTTAAGTAATACTAGGTTTTAATTAATGACTAGATTTTTAAGCAACCACTAGATAATGAATACATAGTAATCGATCCTTATCAAACCAACTTTTTACTGACATTAGCCCCGCTTGAGAAACAAGTTTAATAAAAACCTCATCAGAATATTTATGAGAATTTTCAGTATGAATTGATTCACCTTTTTCAAAATCTACCTTATTACCATCAATAAAAACGGATTGATTTATTTTACTAATTAAGTGCATTTCAATTCTAGATTGTTGTTCATTAAAAATGGCTCTGTGTTCAAACTGTTTAAGATTAAAATTTCCATTCAGTTCTTGATTAATTCTTACCAATAGATTTTTATTAAAATCGGCAGTTACATTCGACGAATCATCATAGGCATTAATTAAGGTTTGCTGGTTTTTAATACGATCAACACCGATGATCATTGCGCCCTTAGAACCCATTAAGTTTTTCATATTGGTCAAAAATTCTATCGCCATATGAGGTTCAAAATTTCCGATAGTAGAGCCGGGGAAAAATACGATTCTATTATCGTTTTCTTTATCTAACCATTTAATTGGTTGGGTGAAATCCCCTTGAATGGGTGAAACTTCAATGTTAGGAAAGTTCTCTTGAATAATATTGGCGCTATAGAGTAAAAAATCTTTCGATATATCCATAGGTACGTAAGTTTGCGGAGTATCAAGTGATCTTAATAGTGTTTGAATTTTTTTCCCAGCACCAGCGCCGGGTTCAATGATAACCGCATTTTTTCCAATTTTTTCTGCTAGCTCTTGTTTTATATTGTCTAACAATTCTAATTCTGTTCGGGTAATGTAATATTCATCTAATTCACATATTTTTTCAAAAAGAGCTGATCCAGCTTCATCATAAAAATATTTGCAAGGGAGTGCCTTTTGATTTTCGCGTAAGCCGTTTAATACATCGTTAAGAAAGACATTATTTTCTATGCTATTGCTAAATATTGTTTCATTTGAATAAATTATCTGTTCGTTTGTGACTAGTTGGTAATTATCATCCATTATAGAGTCTCCGCTAAACGTATTCCTGAATATTGCCATGAAGCATTGGGATAAAAAAAGTTACGATAGGATGGTCTAATATGGTTTTCTGGAGTAGCTTTTGAGCCGCCTCGCAGTACATATTGGTTGACCATAAACTTACCGTTGTATTCTCCTATCGCACCATCAACAACTTTAAATCCAGGATAAGCGCAATAGCTACTGGATGTCCATTGCCATAAATGATTGAACATTTGTTTTAAATCTGTTTGTGTCTGCATTTTCCATGCTCGAACTTTGCGAGCTGCGACTTCCCATTCTTGCTCTGTCGGTAATCTTTTATTTAAGCTGCTAGCATAAGCATTAGCTTCAAAATAACTGATGTGCTCAACTGGTTGATTTAAGTCTAATGGTTGTAATCCAAACAGTGTGTATTGAAACCATTTATTGTCTTTTTTAAGCCAATATAAAGGTGCTGTTGTTTTTTTATCTTTTATTAACCCCCAAGCCTCTGATAGCCAATAGTTTGCATTTTGATAACCGCCATTTTCTATAAAGCTAAGATATTCGCCATTACTAACTAATCGAGAGGCAATCTTGAAACTCTCAAGATAAAATTTATGTTGAGGACCTTCATTATCAAAGTAAAAAAGTTCATCTTGGTGGCCAATTTCATATAACCCAGCAGCAAAGTCAATCCAAGTTAAAGTTTGATCGATGTGCTGATTTCTATGACTCTGTCGTGAATCCGGTTCATATGCTGGAAACGTTGGGTTTTGAAATAGGACATGCTTAAGATCGGTAAACATCAGTTCTTGATGTTGTTGTTCATGGTTAATTAGTAAAGTAATTAGTTTAATCGTTTTTGGAGCTATTGAATATTCGGAATTTTCTATGAATTCACACATAAGCTTATCAACATGCTTTCGATATTCAATAATCGTTTTATAATTCGGGCGACTTAATAGGCCTCGATCAGCTCGAGGAAATTGCTCTCCTACAGCATTGTAATATGAATTAAAAAGATACTCAAAACTTTGATCAAATGTTTGGTAGTTTTTGATTTGATTTTTAAGAATAAAAGTTTCAAAAGCCCAAGAGGTATGAGCTAAATGCCATTTGATAGGGGAGGCATCGGGCATTGATTGTATTTGCATATCTTCTGTAGAAAGTGGTGCTGCAATCGCCTCACTCCTTTTTCTAACGTAAAGATACTGCTTTTTTAACGCTTCACTGATAAAACACCACATTCAAAATACTTCTTAAGAATACATAATATACCATACGAAAAGAATTAGTAAAATCGTTGTTTTTATTTTAATCCTCATCATTTTCCATTGTTCGGGCTTTGGATAATGCTGAAGCAATTAGCCCTGCAGGAATTGAAACAATACCTAGGCCGATAATTAAAATAAAGAGCGTGAATATTTTACCTCCTACAGTAATTGGATAAATATCTCCGTATCCGACAGTCGTTAAAGTAATAACAGACCACCAAAGGCTATGAAATATTGAGCTGAATGCTTCGGGCTGTGCTTCATTCTCAAAGTAATAAATACCGACACCCGATAAATAAAACATTGCCATGGTGGCAAATAAAAATAGCATTAATTCTTCTTTAGCTATAGCAAAAGCAGATTTAAATCTATTCAATGCCGCACTATATCTTACTAATTTTAGTATTCTGAATAAACGAAATAAACGCAACATTCTAACGGCACGTAAATCTAACCCTGTCGATAAGTAAAAAGGTAATATAGATAAAATATCGACTATTCCAAAAAAAGAAAATACGAAGCCTTTTTTACTGGTTGCAACAATAAATCGGGAGATATATTCTAAGGTGAATATTGAAACAGTCATAATTTCAAACATTCTTAGGTAATATCTGGTTTGCACTTCCAAGTTTGGTAGCGTTTCAATCGAAAAAGTGACTATTGAAAGTACAATTAGAATTTGCATGGTTAAATCAAAGACTTTCCCTTGTGATGTATCCGATTTTTCAATGATTCGCTTAATGCTTGGCATTAGTTATCCCTTAACTGATAATTTGTTTAATTGTGTCAGATAAATGTTAATAGCTATTAAATTTAAATATGCAATAAAATCGAGTTTATAATTGAGTCAGAATTCTCAAATGATTTTCGATTTATGCTAATTTCGATTGGTGCTAATATAGAAGTGTTTTAAATTCAGAACGCTGAAACTATTCACAACGATTAAGCATTCAAAGCCCTTTTTCTATAACAGAAATAAGGAGAACAAGAGGTATGATGAAAACTCTAACAATCAATCAAATATTATCTCTACGTGGTTTACTATTACCGCTTAAAAAAGCAATATCATTTCCCATACCACCATTTGCATGATAAGCGGCTTCGCCATCTATCGGTTTAGTTAAGGCAAAAAAACCGCGCTTATCCATGTAAAAAACAGCGGCCTTTTTCATCAATTACGCCGGGTTTGTATCCCATAGTTGCTAAAATAGCATCGTAAAATTTCTTTTATTCTACAACGTCATTCGCGCCGAGCATTATGTGACTAAACATATTTTTTCCTATTGTGTTTTAATTGATTGAGGATATGAGACTGCCAAAGTTGATAAATGTTAAATAATTGGATTAAATAAATTTTTGTTTAAAACGTTAGTTGGTTATTATAAAATAACAAGCTAATAAAATCATCTATTTCATGGAAGTGGGTTAGATTTTGTGTTTTAGAAAACTGAGTTTGTCACGATGCAACCATGAGATTTAGTTTGATATGAAGAATAAAGCGCTAATTTACGTACATGATCCCATGTGTAGTTGGTGCTGGGGATTTGAGCCTGTTCGGAAACGTCTTTTTGATAAATTACCTAAAGAGGTTAGTATAAAAACATTACTTGGCGGGCTAGCACCAGATTCTAATCAACCAATGCCAAAAGAAATGCAGTCAACGTTGCAGCGTACTTGGCAAAAGATCCAACAGGCTATTCCTGGCACAGAGTTTAATTTTGATTTTTGGATAAATTGCCAACCTAGACGTTCAACTTACCCGTCAAACAGAGCAGTAATTGCCGCCCGTTTGCAAGGAAAAGAATTTGAAAGTTGTATGACACTAAGAATTCAAAAAGCCTATTACTTAGAAGGTAAAAACCCATCGGATAACAGCACACTAATTGAACTAGCAAATGATATTGGATTGGATAAAAGCAAATTTAAAAATGACCTAAGTTCAGATAATGTTGAATCTGAATTGATTCAAGAAATTAAAATTTGTAGTGAATTGCAATTGAATAACTTTCCCAGTTTGGCTTTTTATTCCAACGAAAAAATTACACCGATCAAGCTTGATTATTTAAATGAAGATAATATGTTACGAGAAATAAATGAAAAATATTATTAAAGTCAGTGCGGTTTTTATGAGTATCCTTGTAAGCGGATGCGTTACAATAAAACTATTATGTTGGTTTTGAGGAAAAAGTATACGGTAATATTTTATTCTACAGAATATCGCATATGCTTAACTGATTCGCCGGAGTCTTTTAATTCCAATAAAGCATCAATACCAATTTGTAAATGATTGGTCACAAAATCAGAATTGACTTGTTTAACACTAACAGATATTTTTACTCCATCTGGTGTCATTGGACTATCAGAAACTATGAGTAAGGCTCCTCGGGGAATTTCATTAACAAATCCAACGGTGAAAATAGTTGCGGTTACCATGTCGACAGCCATAGCTCGTGTTGATCTTAAATACTTTTTAAATTCATTATCATGTTCCCAAACTCCACGATTAGTTGTATAAACCGTCCCCGCCCAATAATATAATTCTCTTTTTATGATAACTGAAGATACAGCACGTTGAAGACGAAACGATGGAAGCGTCGGAACTTCTGCGGGTAAATAGTCATTGCTTGTTCCTTCGCCATTAACTTTAACATCGAATTTATTTGCGAATAATTAGATCTAATTATGAAAATTAGTGAGCAAAATATACTCGCCAAAATCTTCAAGTTTAAACCCTTGTATCGGGGTAACCAGTTTTCTACAATTTCTTTTTTGTTTTCATCAGTGTCTCTTATAAGTGAAGCAATCCTTTTATTTGGCCAGTTAAATCTGTAATCTGCTTTTATCTTTTGCCTAGCTCTATCAACTTCATTATTTTTAGCAACAAAAAAGCAAGATAATCCTCTGTAAATCACTTTATAATGATTTTATACATTAAATTTATGAATTTTGAATAATGAATTTAGAAGCATTAATAGCACTTGCACTTTTTGCGCTTGTTTCGTCAATTACGCCAGGACCAAATAACTTGATGTTAATGTCTTCTGGCGCTAATTTTGGATATAAGAAAACTATCCCTCATATGTTGGGAGTTAGCCTTGGGTTTGCATTCATGCTTTTATTGGTAGGGATTGGCTTAGTGCAGCTCTTTAATCAATATCCTGTTAGTTACGATATTTTGAAAGTGGTTAGTGTTGCATATCTACTTTATTTAGCATTTAAGATTGCTACTAGCGCTTCGGTAAAAGATTCGAATGACGATAAAAATAAACCTTTTACGTTTTTAGAAGCCGCCGCATTTCAATGGGTCAATCCAAAGGCTTGGACTATGGCGCTTACATCTATTAGTGTTTATTCTCCATCACAAGATATTGAGTCAATAGCGATTGTTGCTTTGGTTTTTGCACTTGTGAATTTGCCATCGGTTAGCTGTTGGACGTTATTGGGGCTGGAGTTACGAGTGATATTAAGTAGTAATGCTAGGTTACGTGTTTTTAATTATATTATGGCAGGATTATTGGTGTTGTCGCTTTATCCGGTTTTGTTTGGTCCCTAAGAACTGTCCAAGGTTGGTTTTTTACGGCTATAACTCGAATCTTAGGTTAAACAATCGCTATTGCTTTTCTCATACTTTCCCGC
>JBLIBL010000011.1:0-61221 GCA_047633355.1 Polaribacter sp. | reverse complement strand
TGCGTTTTTTTGTTTTGCAATATCACCGGCAATGATACAGCCCGCAAGTGAACCTTTTGTTCTCAAAATCCGAGTTAACTTTCGGGTATCGATATCAGCAATTGTTTGAACATTATTATCTACCAAATACTCTTGTAAAGTCTGAGTTTTTCGCCAGTTACTAGCAACAATGGGCAGGTCTCGAATGATTAATCCAGCGGCCCAAACATGTTCAGATTCTACATCTTCAGAATTGACTCCCGTATTGCCGATATGTGGATAAGTGAGAGTGACCATTTGCTTTGCATAAGAAGGATCAGTCAGAATTTCTTGATAACCGGTCATTGCCGTATTAAATACAACCTCTGCGGTCGATTCGCCATCGGCGCCAATGGACTTTCCATGAAACACTGTGCCGTCTTCCAAGACAAGTAATGCGGGACGAAATTCAGACAAGACGACCTCCAAGAAATTTTTAACTATTATCGAACCACTCGCTGGTATCAATTAGCGTAGGCTAGATATTAAAAAGCGGAAGAATTATGTCTCAAACTTCGAGAAAAATATTACTTCCGCCTATGAATTTTTGTAATTTCACCACTGTTTAGCAAAATCGGAGCATTTTACGTGATCTGTTGCCTGTTTGTCTATTTTATAACCATAAAATATGCTAATTTATTTTTGATAATTGAGAGGTTAAATCGGAGAATACAATGCAAATAGAAGCAAAAAACGTCGATGATTATTTAGCGAAAGTGCCAAAAGATAGACAACCATACTTTTCAAAGCTCCACGAGGAAGTGATTAATAACTTACCGAAAGGATTTGAAGTGGGAATGGGGTACAGCATGATTTCTTATTATGTTCCACACAGTATTTACCCCGATGGATATCACTGTACACCGAGTGATCCTTTGCCATTCGCGAGTATTGGCGTGCAAAAGAATTTTATTGGTTTTTATCACATGGGGATTTATTCAAAACCAGAGTTGAAAGATTGGTTTGTTGATGAATATGGCAAACACTGTAAATATAAGCTAGATATGGGTAAAAGCTGTGTTCGTTTGAAAAAGCCAGAGTTTATTCCTTTTGAATTGTTTGGCGAATTGATGGGTAAAATGAGTTGTGAGGAATGGATTGAGGTTTATGAGTCGCTGATAAAGCGGTAATGCTTAATTGGTTCTTAGCTCGGACAGACTGCTAGCAATGCTTAATCAAATACTCTTTTGGTGTATAAATTGGTAAATTGCTTTTAGCATAATCTTTAATGTTTCGGGTTATGATTATGTTGCAACCATAATTTTCAGATGCATAATTTTGAATGGCATCTTCAAAATCCTTAAACCCTGATTCCAAAGCATTTAGCAGCTCTTGATCTGTCAAAGGTATAATGGTGAGTATTTTTCTTAACGTACCTATCGCCTTTAATGCGTTTTTATTATCAAATCGTTTTAACAAGTAATTTATATTGGCCAACGCTAGTAACGTAGTCGTACCCTTTAGTTTTTTTGTCTCTACGAGGTTTAAAATTTGCCCAGAATCATTAACAAAGTCTTTTCTACCGAGTAATACATCTAAGATAACATCTGAATCAATATAGGAAATCATCATGGGTTATCAACTGTTAGTTTTATACTTATTTAAAAGTTCTTTATAAGAAAGGCCTTCATCGTATTGACTAAACATATTCACTAAACTATCTGTTTTATTTGCCAGAGGTTGCGGATTGTCGACTGATTTTGTCAAAGACTGAAAATATTTTTCTACTAGCCCAGACAGGCTAGTATGATGAGACTTTGCCCATTGTTTAGCTTCAAGAATTGTTTGTTCATTTAGCGACAAAGTGAGTTTAGTAGACATAAATTTATGTTTGAATAGGTTTTTCTTACGTATAACTTAGCATAGCTATACGTATTAAAGCATGTTTAATTTCCGACTAATGCAAGCAAAACCCCCGCAGCCACAGCCGAACCAAGAACACCCGCCACATTAGGCCCCATTGCATGCATTAATAAGAAGTTATGAGGGTTCGCTTCAAGCCCCAATTTATTAGCAACACGCGCCGCCATCGGCACAGCTGAAACCCCAGCTGCTCCAATTAATGGATTAATCGGATCTCTTGACAATTTGTTCATTAGTTTTGCCATTAATAAACCAGTGGCTGTTCCAATTGAAAAAGCAACGGCACCTAATGCTAAAATTCCAAGAGTTTGAACATTAAGGAATTCTTCAGCACTCAATTTTGAGCCAACGCCCAACCCTAAAAATATGGTGACGATATTGATTAGTTCATTTTGGGATGTAGAACTTAACCTTTCTACAACACCGGACTCTCGCATTAAGTTTCCGAAACAGAACATGCCGACTAACGGTGTGGCGGTAGGTAAAAAGAATATGGTCAATAATAAGACGGCCAATGGAAAAATTATTTTCTCTAACTTGCTTACCTCTCTAAGTTGAGCCATTTCAATCTTGCGCTCTGCTTCGGTAGTAAGTGCTCGCATAATCGGTGGTTGAATAATTGGTACTAATGCCATATAAGAATAAGCGGCTACCGCGATGGCACCCAATAGTTCGGGTGCTAATTTAGATGCTAAGAAGATAGCAGTTGGTCCATCTGCACCGCCAATAATGGCAATTGCAGCAGCATCTTGAATCGAGAATTCGATGCCTGGAACGGTGTTCAACGCAATAGCACCAAACAAGGTCGCAAATATACCAAATTGCGCGGCCGCACCTAATAAAAGCATTTTAGGATTAGCAATTAGCGCACCAAAATCAGTCATTGCGCCAACCCCCATAAAAATAATCAGAGGAAACACACCTGTACTAATGCCAACATTGTAGACGTAATGCAGTAAACCACCAACCTCAGTAAACCCTGCAATGGGTATATTTGTTAAGATTGCACCAAATCCAATAGGCAATAATAAAAGCGGTTCAAAACCTTTGGCGATTGCCAAATATAATAAACCACAGCCAATCAGCATCATGATCACTTGATTGAGCACAAAATTATGTAGGCCTGTTGAAAGCCAAAGTGTATTAAGAATTTCTAACATTTGTTCGCCTGATTGAATTGATCGAATTAGATGTTTAGTCGAATTGAATTAAAACTTGCCCTACAGAAACAGAATCACCTTCTTTTACCAATAAAGCGTTAACTGTTCCATCATTCATTGCTCTAATTTCGGTTTCCATTTTCATAGCTTCCAAGATGATCACTAAATCGCCCGACTTTATTTCATCACCTGAATTAACTAAAAGCTTGAATATATTGCCTGATAAAGGTGACTTTAATGGCTCACTGTTGGATTTTTTTGACGAAAGCTGTGTCTGCTTTTCATTTTTTTTCGCGGGAGAAACTTGTGTTATTTCGCCTCCCGGTGCTACTTCCACTTGATAAGTTTTACCATCAACTGTCACATTATAATTTTCAATAGATGAATTGGTGTCATTCTTGTCAGAAGCATTGTTGGATGATTGCGTGACCGAAGTTGTTTGTTCTAGTGGCTCTGACGGTTTAGGTTCAAAAACTTCAGGATTATTTCTGTTGATCAAAAACTTCAAACCAATTTGCGGGAAAAGTGCGTAAGTTAAAACATCGTCAATAACTTCATCCGCCAGGCTTATGTTTTCTTGTTGGGCCTTTTCTAGTAATTCTTTTGTTAAAATATCCACTTCAGGCTTCAAATTGTCGGCGGGTCGGCAAGTAATAGGTTGCTTGCCATCTAATACTTTTTGCTGTAATTCTTTGTTGACATCAGCGGCCGTTTTACCATACTCACCTTTTAAAACACCAGCTGTTTCTTTGGTGATACTTTTATAACGTTCACCCGTTAGAACATTAAGTACCGCTTGAGTGCCAACAATTTGCGAGGTCGGCGTGACTAACGGAATATAGCCTAGATCTTTTCTAACCTTTGGTATTTCATTAAGCACATCATCTAACTTATCTTCAGCACCTTGCTCACGTAATTGGCTTTCCATATTGGTTAACATGCCACCGGGGACTTGAGCGATTAAAATCCTGGCATCGACACCTTTTAAACTCCCCTCAAACTTCGCGTATTTTTTACGAACATCTCGAAAATAAGCTGCAACTTCTGCTAATTTAACCAAATCAAG
This sequence comes from Polaribacter sp., assembly GCA_047633355.1. Lineage (GTDB taxonomy): Bacteria > Pseudomonadota > Gammaproteobacteria > Enterobacterales > Kangiellaceae. The sequence goes on along the minus strand of JBLIBL010000011.1, from coordinate 57,114 downwards.
ACCGGTATCTCTTGGTGTACCTTCAACAATTGAAACAATTGACTCTGTTGGCGAGTGACCATAAGTCATACTCATCGAAGATATTGCCGTATCAATCACATCAATACCTGAATCAATTGCTTTCATGTGAGTCGCAACACTTAGGCCTGTCGTAGCGTGACAATGCAAAGCAATTGGAATATTAACGGTGTCTTTTAATTTGCTAATTAACTCCTCAGCAACATAAGGTTTTAATAAACCTGCCATATCTTTAATGCACAAAGAATCAGCACCCATATCTTCAATCTGCTTGGCCATTGTTAACCAACCATCCAAATGATGGACGGGGCTTAAAGTATAACTTAGCGTCCCTTGCGCGTGAGCATTGATTTTTACCGCGGACTCAATCGCTGTTTTCATATTTCTGACGTCATTCATGGCATCAAATATTCTAAAAATATCGACGCCGTTAATATGAGCACGTTCCACAAACTTTTTGACTAAATCATCAGCGTAATGACGGTAACCTAGAATATTTTGACCGCGAAATAACATTTGCTGTTTAGTTTTTGGCATGGCCTTTTTTAACGCGCGAATACGTTCCCAAGGATCTTCACCTAAATAACGTATGCAGGAGTCGAAAGTGGCTCCGCCCCAAGATTCGATTGACCAAAAACCGACTTCGTCGAGCAATGGCGCAATCGGTAGCATATCTTCTAAACGGAGCCTTGTTGCAAACAAAGACTGATGTGCGTCACGTAAGACTAGTTCTGTGATGCCGAGTTTATTGGTGTTTTCTTGAGACATTTCGGATTCCATTTAATTTGAAGTAGTCATTACTTTAAACGGTAGCGCTTTATGGCTGCAGTAATGGCGGCAATCACTTGAGGGGATGTTTCATCCCTAGTTTGATTGATAATAGAAATAGGCTTCTGGACATCGATCTTCTGGCCATATTTAATGCCAATGGGAGTTATGATGTAATTGATTACAAATATCATTAGCATTAAAAAAGCGTAAACAAATGCCATACCTACTAGCATTAAAGTAGCGGCTTGATAAAACAGTTCATTCAATTGTGACGGGTCAGTCATGTGCGTTTTAATTTTTTCGCTAAGTGATTAGACCTTTAAGCATACTAGATACTACCGAGTTTTATCAAATAACTCTTTTAAATATAGATAGAAAAATCCCCTCCCCCTCCCCTCATGGGACCTACTTGGTGACGGGAGAGGGGGAGAGTAGGCTTTTAATTTAAACGACAGATTGATAAAGCGTTCGTATAGAATAAAGTAATCATACAAATTATCTATTGGCGGGTATAATAAGCTACATCAATCACCCTCTCCCGCCAAGGGAGAGAGTTAAAGGATTAAATATGCAATCAATCACTATTCAAGCACCAGATGACTGGCATTTACATCTTAGAGATGGCAGTTTTTTAATAGAAACGGTGGCTGCAACCGCTAGGTGTTTCAAAAGAGCGATTGTTATGCCTAACTTAACCCCGCCAATTACCACAGCTGAAATGGCGACTGAATACAAAAATAGAATATTGCAAGCGGTACCCGATAACGCAAACTTTGATCCTTTGATGACTTTATATTTAACCAATGCAACCACTTCTCAAACTATTATTGAAGCTAAAGCTGCTGGAATCAAAGCGGTAAAATATTATCCAGCAGGCGCGACCACCAATTCTGACTCTGCGGTTAATCAAATTGAAGCCTTATACCCGGTACTGCAAACCATGAGTGATGAAGCGACCCTTTTATTGATACATGGCGAGGTAACTGATCATGATGTGGACATCTTTGATAGAGAATCAATATTTATAGAAACCATTTTAAAGAAAATTGTGCAAAGTTTTCCCGATTTAAAAATTGTTTTAGAACACATTACCACCAAAGAAGCGGTTGATTTTGTGAGTGGAACGGGAGCAAATATAGCTGCAACCATTACCCCTCAACATTTGTTACTGAATAGAAATGATTTGTTAGTGGGCGGAATAAGACCTCATAATTATTGTTTACCGGTACTAAAACGAAATACTCACCAAATAGCATTACAACAAGCCGTTGCAAGCGGCTCTAATAAATTCTTTTTAGGAACCGATTCAGCGCCGCACGAGCAATATAAAAAGGAATCAAGTTGTGGGTGCGCTGGTTGCTATAGCGCGTGGAGTGCGTTGGAATTATATGCGCAAATTTTTGAAGATTTAGATGCGCTCGATAAGCTAGAAGGTTTTGCTAGCTTTTATGGCGCGGACTTTTACGGTTTGAAAAGGAATGAAGGTAAAGTGACATTAATCAAAGAAGATTGGCAAGTGCCTAAGTCGATTACTTTACCTAATGGAAATCCGATTACGCCATTTTTTGCAGGTGAAACTTTAAAGTGGAAAGTAAGAAATTAGAATAAAAATTTATTAATACTCTTTTATTCCATTCTTAGTAGCCAAAATTAAATGATCAGCCGGACGTTGTGCAAATAAACCATTGGTGACAACGCCGGTAATTTGATTAATTTGGTTCTCAAGAGCTTTTGCCTGAGTAATTTCCATATTATGTAAATCAAGGATGATATTACCATTATCAGTTACAAAACCATGACGATATACAGGGTCACCGCCTAATTTAACGAGTTCTCGGGCAACATAGCTTCTTGCCATAGACAAAACTTCTATAGGTAAAGGGAAATCACCAAGAACTTTTACATACTTAGATTCATCAGCAATACAAATAAATTTACCAGCAACCGCCGCAATAACTTTTTCACGACTAAGCGCGCCGCCGCCGCCTTTAATTAATTCAAGTGAGTGATTTGATTCATCGGCACCATCAACATAAATGGGAATTTCATACGCGTCGTTTAAGTCAATAACTTCAATGCCAATTGCCTGAAGGTGTTTTGTAGATACAATTGAACTAGAAACCGCTGCTTTAATTCGATGTTTTTCATTTTCTAACAGGTTAATAAAACAATTAACCGTCGAGCCTGTGCCGATACCGATAATTTCATCATCTTGAATATATTTTAGTGCTGCTTTGGCTGCTTCAATCTTGAGTTCTTCCTGAGTTGCCATTTTTAGTATCTCGACTGTTATCTTGCTTTGAATTTAAAGTTATTATAATCAATTTGAAAATTAATCCAAATAAGAAAAATTAATATTGTCTATAAGAATCTGTTAGGCATGTTTTGCTGAACTGTGTGTAAGCCTGTGGAAAAGTTATGTAACAAGTTGAATAAAAGCAAATAAAGACAATAATAAGGTATCAATACAAATATATGTCAAAAATTCGACATAAGATGTTGATCCGTATGTAAAAGAGGAGTACCTTTATTAGTTCTGTCAAGCAGACCATCGGCTTAACGCTAAAGAATGCAGGCAGATATTAATAAATATGCACAAGGGAAGAAAGTTAGTAAGTAATGGACTCCACCAAAAATAAGAACTGGAGCACCAAAATGAAACGTAAACCAGATATATTATTAGTATTGGCTGCCTTGTTAGGTATTGGTATGATTTTTTCTAGCTTAAGTAGTGTTAACGCTGCGGATGCTGAATATAAGGTTTTAAAAGTACAATCAGATAATCAATAAATATTCACACCCTAGTTTATTGATAAAAACCTTCAAATGGAGTTGATCTGTTGGAGGTTTTTTTATGCCCAGCATAAAATTTTAGTTTAGGGTAAAACCCTAGTAATTATCCTAGATAAGCACAAAATCTAAAGCGCCGTTAACCGACTCTTTAAGTACACCCATGGCCGCATTAATAGCTTGCTCTTCAGTGATTTTTTCAGAGCGTTTCAATTTTCTATCATGATGAAGTTTTCGGCTAGTTTCTTTGATTCGGTTTCAGCATAACCTTTTACATCAGATTATTTATCCGATAACTCGCCCTTGAACGCATCTAACATTTTCAATGAAAGTTTAGTTACATCTAGACTCATAGGTTTTCTCCGAATATAAAATTTTATTAAGCGCGTTTTTTGCAAGTTCTAGCTTTAAAATAGCAGTGAAACTAGAGTTAAAACTGCTTCTTAGGTTCTCGATTTGCTCCGTTGAAAAACGGCCTAATTTATGCCGTTTTTCTAGTGAGCTTAAACTATCTGATAGAAGACTGAGTTGTTCAATCATTTTCTCATTTTTAGATAACGCTTTTGCTCTTGCTTTAACAGAACTGATATCAATCTTTGTGCCTTTATAAAAGCTAACGTGATTAATATGTTCACATTTATCTTGCTCAACAAGACTATCAGCGGTAACAAAAAAGATTTGAAAATAACGTTGCAAAGAGGTGACGGCATTGTCTGTGTTTTCGTCATAATCGCTGACATATTTTTGTGTACATGCCCTAAAAAAGTAACAACGATAAGATATATTGTGTGGTGGATCAATCGTCTTTTATTGAATTAATTTTTATTCATGTCAAATCTAAATCCGAGTTTCTATATACTTTGCTTAAGGGTCTAAAAAATAAAGCTATAGCTAGATAGAGTAAATAAAATATAAATTACAACACATAATACCACGCACTTTCTTGGTTGGAATGACGAGGCCAAATAAAATTTACTAGTAAAAAACTAATGATTACAGAAATGAGAAGTGACCATTCAAATCCATTAGCAATCATACCGTATACAAGAAAACTACTTGTAAAAAAAGCTCGTTATTGCTATAAATATTCTGATCTTGTTCATTCTAAACTCTTTAAAAGTTAATAAAATGAGTTGGCGTACAAACCCCATCCAAAGGTAAATCCCAAGTCTCATTTGGAATGCTATCAACTTGTTGAAAATCATGAGCCAAACCGATAAATTTTGGTCGGTTTGTAGTCTTCCTTACGGATTGAAAAGTCGCATCATAAAAACCTCCCCCCATTCCTAGCCGGTTTCCATTTAAATCAAATGCCACTAGTGGGAGCAAAACCAAATCCAGTTTTTCAATATTAATTGAATGCTTTTCTTTTAAATCAACTTCAGGGATACCATAATGATTATTTATCATTTTGCTCGATTGACTATAAGGCATAAATAGGAGCTGATTGGGTGTACTAGTTGTTTTTAAAACAAGCTTAGGTAAATAACAAGATTTTTTAGATTTAAGAATATATTGGATGACAAACTCAGTTGATATTTCGCCATCAAATGACAAAAAACAAGCGATATGTTGATAATTATTAATTAGGTTCTGATTGTTCAACTGTTGATTTAATAAAGAGCCATATTTTAAGTTTTCTGATGGGGTAACCGCATTTCTTTTAGTTCGAATTTGTTTTCTTATTTCAGACTTTAGTTGTTTAATATTCATAATATGGCTCTAAAAAGAGAAAACTACCCACCGTGCCGTTAGCTATACTCGCCCAAGAACCCGAAGGTTCAGGTGGGAATTCCGTAATTTAATTTAGGCTCTCCGCTCCAGACCTAACGGTTAGGCTAGAAATGCACGGATATGCGCACCAAAAATTAACAAGAATACCCTGGGATGAGATTATCGGCTCAAGGGCTACAACAGCTTGACGAACAAAGCAGGCAGAAGAATAATTATAGGTAAGAAGTCTTGAGAGATCCAATCATTTAGAGTGGTAATGCTAATTAAATCGATACAAATTATTTCTAACCAAAAAACATGAATCAATAATTAAATCAGTTCAGTTTGTGCGGTGGATGCTAGGGCTGCGTCAACTTTTTCTTGGATCTTGCTAATTTTTAGATTAATTGCGTCTGTTTCCTCTGAACTAGTAGAATCGCCATACATCAACTCATAGGATAAATTAAGTGCGGCCATAACGGCTATTCGTTCGAGGCCAACTATTTTACCACCTTGCCTAATCTCTTTCATGCGCTTATCTAATGCTTTTGCGGCAGTTTCAAGATTATCAACTTCATTCGCGGGGCTTGTTACATGGTACTCATTGCCCATGATTCGAACACTAATGGAAGTGCTATTTTCTGCATGGTTAGTGTTATCATGTGCCATTAATTGATTTCCTTCAATTTCTTTATCATGGCTTCTATTTTACCGCTGGCGAGTTTGTTTTTGTCTAACAAATTTTGACGATCTGCTCTCAATTGACGATTTTCTTGTTGTAAAGACTCACTGCTTTCTAATAGCTTAGAAATACTGGATTCAAGTTGCGAAAGATTTGAGGTTGTCATGGCAAACTGTTGTTTTTTAGAATGATTTTAATATAGAGCGCAACAGCTCATGGGTCAATGGTATAATCACTAAAATGATGAATTTTCCACATTTAGTCTAGATTTTAACCGAAAAAAGTTAAAAAAGGGTTAAATTAACCGTTTAACTAAAATTATAGAGTTTAGTAATGAGTGTATTTGAAGAAAATATTAACGATCTTTATGATCAATTTGAAGAGATATTAGCGGAGGCCGATTGCGAAGTAACCGCCGCCGAATTCCAAGGTATTCTTACTGGAATGATTTCAGCAGGTCTGGAGAGCTCTAACTCACAATGGTTGAGCCAGATTTGTGACTTAACTAGTGAGAATAACATTTTATCGCAAGAACTAAGAAAATTTGCAACCATGCTTTTTGAGGAAAGTAATAAGGCTATTAGCGACGATGATTTATTAGCACCGATATTGATCCCTGACGATAGTTATCCAATGGTTGATCGATTAGAATCATTATCTTTATGGAGCCAAGGTTACCTTTTAGGGTTCGGACTACAATTTGGTGATAAAAAAGCACTGCAGAAAGAAATACAAGAATCACTAACGGATATTGCTGAGATTTCTCAAGTCAGCATTGAAAATGATGACACTGAGGAAGCAAATACTGCGCTAGAGACTTTGATAGAGCATATCAAAGTAGCGGTAAAGATGATTTATATGGAATTGGTTAAAAAGCCAAAATCAGGGTCAAATGTATCAACACAAACAACTGAAAATAAAACGATTCACTAGTTTTGTAATCGTTATATTAACTTTTTTCACAAGTAATTGAATTGGATTTTGTATGGTTAAGAAAGTAGAGCGCCTTGATAATTCAGTCTTAATAAGTAAGGCTGAATTTGCAAGACGCCGTCGAAAACTGATGAATTTTACTGGTAATAATTCGATTTCAATTATTCACTCTGCCGAAGAAAAGGTACGTAGTCGCGATACTGATTATATATTTAGACAAAACAGTGATTTCCAATATTTATCTAATTTTCCTGAACCTGAGTCTGTCATCGTTTTATTGCCTGGTAGAGAGCAAGGCGAATACATTTTATTTTGTCGTGAAAAAAATGAAAAAATGGAGACCTGGCACGGTCGTCGTTACGGACCAGAGGGAGCAATAAAATATTTTGGCTGTGACGATTGTTTTCCAATTGATGATATTGATGAAATATTGCCGGGGTTAATGGAAGGCAGAGATCGAATTTATTATGAGTTTGGCAATCATACGGATTTTGATAACAGCGTGATGACATGGATCAATATATTGAAGGAGCAAGTAAAAAGTGTCGCTCATCCACCAGGTGAGTTAATTGATTTAAGTCACGTATTACACGATATGCGCTTATTCAAAAGTAAGGCCGAGCTTGATGTTATGCGTAAAGTGACAGAAGTTTCTGCTCAAGCTCATATTCAAGCAATGAAGGTTTGTCAACCGGGTTTAAATGAGCTTGATATTGAAGCGGAAATTAAATATCATTTTGCCAAAGGCGGCGCTCGCACTGAGGCATATAACTCTATAGTAGCCGGTGGCGAAAATGCTTGTATTTTGCACTACGTAGAAAACAATGCTGAGCTAAAAGATGGCGAACTATTACTGATAGATGCAGGCGGAGAAATAAATGGCTACGCGGCAGATATTACTCGAACTTTTCCTATCAATGGAAAATTTAGCAAAGAACAAAAAGAAGCTTATTCATGGGTGTTAAAAGCGAATAAAGAGGCAATTAAAGAAGCTATTAAAGGGAATCCATGGACGGCACCTCATGACAAAGCGGTTGAAATATTAACCCAAGGTTTAGTTAAAATGGGCATACTAAAAGGCAACGTCGAGCATCTAGTCGATGAAGAGGCCTACAAGCCATTTTATATGCACAAAACCGGGCACTGGATAGGGTTAGATGTTCATGATGTTGGCGATTACCTAATTGAAAAAGAACCTCGAACTTTAGAAGAGAATATGGTGTTAACAGTAGAGCCAGGATTGTACTTCACACCTAATACCGAAGGGCTCGATGAAAAATGGTGGGGGATCGGAATTCGGATAGAGGATGATGTGGCGATCACTAAAAAAGGCAATGAAGTATTGTCGAAGTTGGTGACCAAAGAAATAGCGGGTATCGAGAAGTTGATGGCTTAGCTATCAATGCACTTAGGATCATAGAGTGAAAGAATTTGATGTCATAATTGCAGGTGGAGGAATAGTTGGTGCAACAACCGCTTTAGCATTATCAAAAATAACTCATCAGCGAAAATATTTAAATATAGCACTAGTCGAAGCGGTCGAAGTAGATTCAAATGCTAGTCCAAGTTTTGATGAGCGGGCAGTTGCATTATCTGCGTCATCCGTTGCTATTTATAAATCATTAAATCTATGGGCTGAACTTGAAGCATTAGCAGAACCTATTTCTGATATACATATTTCCGAGCAAAATCATTTTGGTTTCACTCGCTTATCCGCAAAAGATCATCATGTTAATGTCTTAGGTCAAGTAATTCCTCTGAGCGAAACAGGGCCCATTTTATGGCGCTCAATTCAGGCTCAAGAAAATATTACCTCTTTTTGTCCGAACGTAATTACTAGTGTAGATTCATTGGATGATCAATTAAAAAATGAAAAAATTATAGTTGAATTGAAACAATCGAAAGACCCAGAAAATAATTCTAAACAAATAATTTCTGCTAAACTTTTAATCGCATCAGACGGAACCTTTTCTAATTTAGCCAAAATGGCAAAAATTAAAACTGAAAGAGCTAGTTATAATCAACAGGCAATTATCGCTAATATATCAACACAAAAACCACATCAAAATAAAGCCTATGAGCGTTTTACTAAAGAAGGTCCAATAGCACTATTACCGCTCAGTCGAAATAGAATGTCTTTGGTTTGGTGCCAAAACGAAGCGCAATCAGAAGCAACATTAAAACTCAGTGATGTAGATTTTATACTTTCACTGCAAAAAAGTTTTGGCTTTCGGTTAGGAAAAATTACTCGAGTTGGAGAACGAAGCAGTTATCCTTTATCGTTACATTTACCTCAAAAAAATCATAATGGGCGTACTTTGCTATTAGGCAATTCGGCTCATACTTTACACCCAATTGCAGGTCAGGGTTTTAATCTTGGACTACGTGATATTGCGGCTTTAGTTGACGCAGTGAGGGAATCCTTAAAGTTGGATAAAAAAACTGACATTGGAACAGATATTTTTTTAGAAGAATACCAAGTACAAAGGGAGCCTGATTGGCAGCAAACAATCGGCGCAACGGATTCATTAGTTAGGCTTTTTAGTAATGAGTTTGTTGGATTAAATTCCGCTCGGTCAAAGGGGCTTTGGTTAATAGACAAAGTGCCTTTTATAAAAAACAAAATTGCGAATGCCGCGATGGGTTTTAACGGTGAATCCGCTAGATTAACTCGTGGCCTGAAATAGATTTGTAGCAGGATAACAGAATAAATAAGGTCAAAAATAGTGTCTAATAAATACGATATAATTATTATTGGTGGGGGAATGGTCGGTTTGGCTATGGTTGCTTCACTTGCTGAAACTCAACTCAAAATTTTGCTATTAGAAAAACAAGATCTGAATTCAGGTTTGACTCCAGATTTACTTGAAAATAAAGTCGTGAGTGATCAGGACTTTGATACAAGAGTCAGTGCGATCAGCCCGGGAAATAGAAAGTTCCTTAGTGGTTTAAAAGCATGGCAAAATATCCCGAAAAATCGTCAATCAAATTATGATCAAATGAAAGTTTGGGACGCTGATGGACATGGCAAAATAGAGTTTTCAGCGGCGAAAATAGCAGAACCTGATTTAGGAGTAATTATTGAAAATAAAGTCATTCAAGCGGCCTTGTTAAAAGTGATCAAATCCTTTGGTAATGTAGAAAGCTGTTTGGGTGTTGAATTAAAAGAATTAGAAAACCATGATGATTCAAATTATGCGCTAGTGAGAACTTTGGATGGAACGGAGTATCAAAGTAAATTAATTATTGGTGCCGATGGAGCAAACTCCCTGGTAAGAGAAAAATCAAAAATTGATTTAAAAAAATCAGACTATGACCAAATAGCCTTTGCAGCCAATGTGAAAACAGAAAAATCGCATCAAAATACGGCATGGCAAAGGTTTACACCCTATGGCCCCGTCGCTTTTTTGCCATTAGCTAATGAAAACCTTTGTTCGGTCGTTTGGTCTCTCGATTTAGAACAAGCGAAATCAATTAAAAATATTACCAAAGATAAATTCGCTAAAAAGCTTCAATATGCATTTGAATCAAGACTTGGTGAGGTGACTGCAATCTCCGATCATTTTGGATTCCCATTAACAAAAAGACATTCTCAGAGCTATTTATCCAATCGAGTCGCTTTAGTTGGCGATGCTGCACACACCATTCATCCGTTAGCTGGGCAAGGCGTGAATCTAGGATTTCAGGATGTAGCATGTTTATCATCATTGATTATCAAGTTAACCTCGCAACAAAGAGATATTGGAAATGTTGCAAATTTAAGATCTTATGAAAGAGAGAGAAAAACAGAAAATTTGATCATGCAAAACGCAATGAGCGGTTTCAAAAATTTGTTTGCAAATCAGAGTATGCCTGTTACGTTATTTAGAAATTTTGCTATGACAGCATTGGATAAAATTCCAATGGCAAAAGAATTAATTATTAAAAAAGCGATGGGGCTGTAAGGATAATAAAAGTAAAAATAGTTTTTCAGGTCTTACTTCGATTGCCTAGATGAAGTTGGTGCACCATATTTTTATGTTAAATCGCAAATACTTTCCAATTTGGGAGTAATAAAGGCTATTGGTATTTAAAGAGATAAGGTATACCATGCTCCAGAGGTTGAGATACCTTCACCTGACAATGAATTAGGAATGCAAATGGCAAAAGCATTTGTTTGTATCTAAGCCGTTGAGTACGGTAAATAAAATAATAAATACCCTCGTAGAATCTAATTATCCGGAGCTAAGTCCGTAGCTAGCTTTCAAGCTAGAACAAGGGGTAAGTATTGATGAATTAATTGCATCTGGTGATGAAGAGTCAAAACAGTGGACTTCACTTTTAACTACGTCATCCGAAATTAGAAATGCTGGTAAAAAGAGAATTGATAAAAATAAAATAGAAGAAATCATCTTAGAGCAATGTGATGCTCACTATATTGCCTTGTTGAGCTTGGCTTTATTATTAGCCAAAAAACCTGATACATTGAGAAAAAATTACTTAAATTCTCTCGTTAAAGCTGACAAGTTGCAATTAGCTTATCCAACAAAGAAAAATCATCCCAAACAAGCTTATACAACGGTTCAAAATTTAGATTAAAGTCAATATTTATAAAAGGAACAACCAATGAAAACAGTCGATCAATTTTACATAAACGGACAATGGGTTGAACCATCAAACAAAAAATTAATGGACGTTATTAATCCATCAGATGAAAGCGTTTGCGCGCAAATCTCAATAGGAAATGCTAACGATGTTGATAAAGCTGCAATTGCAGCCAGCGAGGCATTTAAAACCTATGGTTATTCAAGCCTTATGCAGCGCAAAGAATATCTTCAGGCGATCATCAAGGCATATAAAAATCGTTATAACGATATTGCCGATGCCATTTCAATGGAAATGGGCGCTCCAACTCAATTGGCAGTTAAGTCACAAACAGGCGCTGGATTAGGACACTTTAAAACGGCATTGGCGTTATTGGATTCTTATCCGTTTACAGAAAAACTCAGTGCGAGTACTGTGGTTAAAGAGCCGATTGGTGTTTGCGGGTTAATCACTCCTTGGAATTGGCCAGTCAATCAAATCGCTTGCAAAGTAGCACCTGCTTTAGCTGTTGGCTGCACGGTTATATTAAAGCCTTCAGAATTCGCACCTTTATCCGCTTTAGTTTTTGCCGAAGTGATGCACGAAGCTGGTTTGCCCGCAGGTGTTTTTAATATGATCAATGGTGACGGTGTTGGTGTTGGAACAGCATTATCAGAGCACCCACTTGTTGATATGATTTCGTTCACCGGATCAACGCGAGCCGGCGCACTAGTGGCAAAAAATGCTGCGCCTACAATAAAAAGAGTGGCACAAGAACTTGGCGGTAAATCTGCTAATATTATTTTACCGGACGCGGACTTTGAAAAGGCCGTAAAGCAAGGGGCTAGGTCAGTATTTGTTAATAGTGGGCAATCTTGCAACGCGCCAACCAGAATGTTGGTTCCACTGGAAAAAATGAAGCAAGCTGAGGAAGTTGCGGCAAAAGTCGCGGCTCAAGTGGTTGTAGGCCGGGCCAAAGATGAAAAAACTACAATGGGTCCCGTTGTTAGTGAAGTACAATTTAAGAAGATACGGGGCTTAATTAAAAAAGGTATTGATGAAGGTGCAACATTGATCTGTGGCGGTGTGGAAAAGCCAGAAGGTCTAGAAAAAGGTTATTACATTGTCCCAACCGTGTTCTCAAACGTCAGTAATGAAATGTCGATTGCTAAAGAAGAGATCTTTGGGCCTGTATTTGCGATTATGCCTTATGAAAATATTGACCAAGCAATCGAAATAGCAAACGATACACCTTACGGCCTTGCGGGTTATGTACAGGGACAAGATAAAGACACACTTAGCTACGTTGCTTCAAGAATTAGAGCTGGTAATATTAATATCAATGGCAAAAGTGGCGATATGCTAACGCCTTTTGGTGGATATAAACAGTCAGGAAATGGCCGAGAGTGGGGCGCTCATGGCTTTGGTGATTTTCTTGAAGTTAAAGCGATTTCAGGGTTAGATTAATGACTGGATTTGTCAAAATTCTGTTTTATTTTTGCCTTCTAACAACGGTTTGTCAATTAGTTGCTAAAGAAGTTGATACGCAGCGTGGTGAGCTGATACAGCCGGATGATTTATTCCCGCGTGTTCAATTTGATACGACTGCGGGAAAAATCATTGTAGAATTGGACCGTTTGCGGGCTCCCATTACCAGTAATAATTTTATATATTACGTCACTAATGGCTCTTACGATGGTACTATTTTTCATCGAGTGGTCAAAGCCTTTGTAGTTCAAGGTGGCGGTTATGATGAGCAATTTACAGAGCGAAAGAGTGAAAGTTCTATTTATAATGAATCGGGAAATGGATTAAAAAATGAAATGTTCACTATTGCCATGGCGCGAGAGCATGACCCCCATTCTGCGATGCGCCAATTTTACTTTAATATGGCGGATAATGATAATCTTGATCCCGGAAGAGCTTGGGGTTATACGGTATTTGGCACTGTTACCGAAGGTGAAGATGCTTTAGAGTTAATTGCAAACACCAAGGTGCATCGGCATGAACAACTAGATTGGGAAAATGTACCAATAAAAGCTATTTTTCTTAAGAAAGCGACTTTATTAAAACCTCAATTATGAGCAATTCTGTAAACCCTTAAAAAAACGAATAATAATTATTTTATTATTCACATAATTCTTGTTACACTAATTGGCTTATTATAATAATTATTTGTTAACTAACGGATCAATCTATGATCAACAGACCCTTAGCCTATAAAGGTCCCGTAGATCACCTAACTCATTTTTTTGATGAACAGACATTAATGTCAGGTTTAGATATTTTGCTGTCTGAAAACCTAGTCAACTGGCAGAATATTCGCGATGAAGAATATATTAAAGGTACTTGCTTGATCGATGGTAAGTTTTTTAAACAAGTTTTATATTGGCCTTTATCTGAGAGTTTAGGTAGTTGCACTTGCAAGGATAAATTAAATGATGAATCAAGCATAGACAATGATTTATCTTGTGAACATCTAGCTGCCTTAGCGATAGAATCAAAAACTCGTTTGCAAAGATTACCTCCCGCAATAAAACAACAAAAAAAAATGGCCACAGGAAAGTACTATATTCAGCACTGGCTAAAATCGCAAGACTATGACCCTTTCTCAAAAATGGCTAGGCACAGAGTTATTTATTTGTTGGATAAAGTTGATGGCGGTTGGTCTGTGAGCCTACATAAGTCTTACTTGACCAAGCAAGGCGATTACCAAGTAAAAGCAGAAATATGTATCAATACAGCCACTGATGCTGAGTTAGATAGAGAAAAGAATACAAAGTATTTTAGTTTGTTGGATAAACAAATACTATTTTTGATAAGAAAAAAATTAGATAGCAGTAATATTGTTAATAACAAATTCGTTTTTGTTCCCGACTTAAAATCTAATCGGCTAGTTAAATCATTAGTTAAAACTAATCGGTTTTTTTGGCAATCACCCCATAGAAACCCACTAACTTTATCTTCTAGGAATAAAGATTTCTGGCGTGGTGTAGATAAAAAACAAGTTGAAGAAATTCAACAGGAAAGTGGATTTGAACATTTATCGGTAAACTATCTTCTAGATCTAAAACATAACGTTATTTTAGAATATTTTAAAGAAGCTTCAGATAAAAGTAAAAAATTATTTTATCAATTGTCTAAGACGAATGATTTCAAGGTACAACCCAGTTTAGAAATCACTAGTCAAGAAGTGAGTCTCGGATGGGAAAAGCATCAAGTGTATCAAGTTGATGTGGCAAAATTGGTTTTTTATATTAATGGAAAAAAAATATCGCTTAAAAATATCTTACCATTAATCTTAGAGCGAGAGGTTAATACTCGATTTACTACAGTCTTGTCTGATTTCCTTTTGCAAATAGAGAACCTTTCTGTATTAGATTCTTGTTATGAATTACCTATTGTTGAACAATTTCACTTTGGCGACAGAGTCTTTGAGTCTCATTTAAGCCACATGTTACCAATTTTAGTTGGGCTTAAAGAGCTTGGATGGTTAATTAATGTTGATAAAGGATTTCGACTAAATAAAATTGAAAACCTTGATTGGTATGTTGATATTAGACAAGGTTATAACAATGAACAACCAACAAGAAAAATTAATCGAGCAGCTAGATTTGGTGTAAAAAATAAAATCATATCGAGTACAACGAGGCAGTTAGATTTGTTGTCTGATGAAGATGAATTACCAATTACTGAAGATCTGATTTTAAAGCATACAGATGGGGATATTGCCGATAGAAGCTTTGATTGGTTTGATTTAGAAGTTGGTGTAAAAGTTGCTGACCAACAAATCAATTTAATTCCCTACATTGTTTCCCTGATTCAACGGGGAGAACTATCTTTAGACATTTTAAGTGATTCAGATAAAAAAGCTAATCAAAAAGGACATAGTACAAGTCACATTAATATTAAGCTAGAGAGTGGAGAAACACTTGCAATAGAGCGAAATAGAATCAACCGCATATTTTCTTCTTTTGTAGAATTAAACGACCAAAAAAGTCTAACAGAAGAGCGTAAATTACGATTTACCGCAAATCAGGTGAGTCGTTTGATGCCATTGGTATCGCATCAGGAGTCTTTATTATCCGAAAATGATTCTGCCAAAATATCAAAGAAACAAACTGACTCAGATGGGATCGAGTTAGCCTCACTGAATATTGACTGGCTTAATGGAAAAAAATTAGCGGAAAAAGCAAAAGCAATGGACGTGGAAACAGGCGTTCAAGCGGTTAAAATTCCAAGGACGTTAAAAGCTAAATTGCGAAGTTATCAAAAAACAGGCGTTAATTGGTTACAGTTTTTAAGGCATCATAGACTCAGCGGGATACTTGCCGATGATATGGGTTTAGGAAAAACATTGCAGGCTCTTGCTCATATATTATTAGAAAAAAAAGAGGGCAGGCTTACTTCGCCATGCATAGTGATTGCACCAAAAAGTGTGACTACTAACTGGCTACAAGAATGTCACAAATTTGCCCCCTCTTTAAAAGTTTTGTTATTAACAGGTAGCGATCGTCATAAACTATTTCCAAAAATCCAGCAATATGACTTAATTATTACTAGTTACGGTTTGGTTTTACGTGATATTAATAAATTACTTAATAATCATTTTCATCTTTTAATTCTTGATGAGGCTCAAGTAATTAAAAATACACGAAGTAAAATAACCACGGTTGTTAAAGAGCTAAGATCGTCTAATCGATTATGCATGACTGGAACACCCATGGAGAATCATTTGGGCGAGTTGTGGTCTTTGTTTGAATTTTTAATGCCAGAATTTTTAGGTAGTGAATATCAGTTTAATCAATTATACAGACAACCTATTGAAAAAAATCAAGACTATTATAGGCAGTCGTTATTAGCTAAGCGTGTGGCTCCATTAATGTTAAGACGTACAAAAAATGAAGTAGCAAAAGAATTACCTAGTAAAACAGAAATGAAAGTTTTAATACCGTTAGAGGAAGCTCAAGCCGATTTATATGAAACGGTAAGAACGTCCATGTTTGAACAAGTGCAAAAAGCAATGACGTTAGAAACTAAACATAGAAATCAATTTTTAATTGGTAACGCGTTACTTAAATTAAGACAAGTTTGTTGCCATACAAATTTAATTAAACTCGAATCCGCTCAAAATATGAACTCATCAGCCAAGGTTAGGTGGTTAAAAGACAAATTACCAAGCATGGTTAATCAAGGGCGAAGAATTTTATTGTTTTCTTCATTCACTTCAATGTTAGATATATTGGCAGAAGAATTAAAAGAAATGGAAATTCCCTTTTTGATGCTAACCGGAAAAAGCAAACATCGTGGTGCGCTAGTTCAGCAATTTCAAGGTGGTGAGATACCTGTGTTTTTAATTAGTTTAAAAGCGGGTGGCGTTGGTTTAAATTTAACCGCCGCAGACACCGTCATTCATTATGACCCTTGGTGGAATCCTGCGGCTGAGCAACAAGCCAATGATCGCGCTTATCGTATTGGTCAAGATAAGCCTGTTTTTGTGTATAAATTGATTACTCAAGGGACTGTTGAAGAAAAAATCCAACAAATGCAAAAACAGAAAAATGATTTAGCTCAAGGTTTGTATAATCAAGAAGATTTAAGTAACGTCGAATTAACCGGTGATGATTGGCAAGCACTATTCCAGCCAATAGAAGGTTTTGGTTAATGACTATTATTAAAAGAAAATAATAGGTTGAGCACTAAAAAAATCGTTATACTATTTATTCCTGTTTCATCCACTTCGGGTATCGGCGAATATTCTCGTTCATTGATTATTGCTGATGAATTAAATCAGCAATATCCTAATATTAATATCCATTTTATTTTAAATAAGCATGCTAGATGTAGTCAAACATGCCCATTTGAAACTCATCTTAGTGAAGGCTCTGCGACTAAGGATTCTATAAAAGTGGAGTCGGTCATTGATAGCCTTTCTCCGGATTTAGTTGTTTTTGACTGTTCTGGTCGAGCAAGACACTTTAAATATGCGAAGAGGTCTGGAGCGAAAGTTATTTTTATTTCTCAACATGAAAAAAAGCGAGCGAGAGGACTGGGATTAATTCGCCTAAGAAATAGTGATAAACAATGGGTCGCTCAAACTTTAGCTTCGATCAAACCGCTTGGTTGGATTCAAAAATTGAAACTTCAGCTTTTAGGGAGATCGGAGCCAAAAATAATTGGACCAATATTCAAGTTGCCTAAAACAAATGAATTAAATGAACTATTAGAATCGCTCCAATTAGAAAAAAATAAATTTCTAGTATTCAACGCAGGTTCAGGTGGACATTTAATCAAAGATAAATTAGCCAGTGAAATATTTTTTGAAACAGCAACTGAAATTAGCCGCTCTCTAAGTATTAAATGCGTGGTTGTCTTTGGTGCTAATTACCCAAAAGAATTGCCAATGAATTTTGTAGAAGAACAAAAAAAATCATCAGTCTCAAGGTTAATATGTATTAGAGAGATTGATAATCCTCTATTTATTGGGTTATTGGCATCATCTCTTGGCGCTATCTTGGCCGGAGGTGATACTTTTTTGCAGGCAATTGAACTCAAAGTTAATTGCGTGGTAATTGCAGTGTCTAAAGACCAGCCGAAGAGAATAGAAGCTTGCTCATACAATGGTCATGTTTTCCCAACAGATTGCGATAAAAGTAGTTTAATCAGAACGATAAAAGCGTTACTTAGCTCACTAAAGTCAAATATGAAAAAGAACAATAACCTAGAATCAGTGCATAAGTGCCATGCGTTGACAACGGCTTTAACCGATATTAAAAAACTTCTTAAATTACAATAATGATAAACTTAGTTTCAGACGCTTACTTTTCGGCGTTATATCACTATTTTTATAGAATCCAAGTAAAATATTAGATAAAAAAGATCATACCAGCAGAATACTTGAGGCTCTTTAAATATAGATATGTGTGTTATTATTCTAATAATATTTGTAATCTTAACAGCATCAATAAATGACGATTTTCCACACGATTCAATCGGAACCTAAAATTTACCTCCAAAAATGGTATGACCCAGCTTTGGCTTATTTCTTTCGTTTGGCCGCGAGTGGCTTTGTTCCGCTTAGTTTGTTTGCCCCTAAATTACCCAATGAACAAGATCGAAAAAAAGTTGACGGACATTTTGATTTAGAAATTATTAGTCATTGTTGGATGTATTCTAATATGTTGGCATACCAATTAAGTTCTTTTGTCAATTATCCTCCTACCAAGTTAACGGTCACAGTGACGGTTTTCTATTCTAAAGAGGATACAGAAACACAAGAATTACTTAATTATTTTGAAAAAATAAGAGTAGAGAATGTCATTTGGAATTGGCAAGCTCTACCTAAAGAACAGCTCTTTAGGCGCGGAATTGGAAGAAATAAAGCGGCGTTAGCAACAAACGCAGATTGGGTATGGTTTACAGATTGCGACATCATCTTTCACGAGGGTTGTCTAGATTCTACCGCTGAACAATTACAGGGCAAAACCGATACTTTAGTTTTCCCTTTTTCCGAGCGAGCTACACCAATGCTCGCTCAAAATGATCCGATGTTGCAAAAGGGAAGAAAACCTCAATTGGTCAATATTGAATCGGAAGAATTTCTGACTTTGCATAGAGATAGAGCAAAAGGTGAATACCAAATCGTACATGGCGATGTCGCACGAGCTGGCGGATATTGCTCTACATTGTCCATATATCAAACACCTTCACCAACCTGGTGTAAATGTTATGATGATAGAGCCTATCGTTGGTTACTAGGTACTCAGGGCGTCGGTTTGGAGATATCAGGCTGCTATCAAATAAGGCATGTACAAAAGGGACGTTATAAAAAAGGGTCTGTTTGGACAAATCTGCGCAGCAAAATTCGGCATTTACAAGCGAAGGTTAGAGAGCCTTCAGAATAGAAGATGTAAATCCATGACTAATTATTATTTTATATCATCTCCTTTTCATTTGTTTCTTGCATGCAACTTATCAATCGAAAATAAAAACGATAGGAATATCGCAGTTATCATACCAAAAATAACCCATATAAAACAAGTCAGCGATACTTTTGTAAAGGCGATGAAAAGCGCAAAGAATATATTCTCTGAATTTATTTCGTTTGAAAGAACAAATAATCAGCAACCTTTCAGAAGCAAACACAAAGAACGAAAATATCGATTTGGCGTTATAAAACCTTTTCTGGAAAAAAATCCAGCTGATCGTATTTATACCGGAAATGATCGAAGAATAGAGTTTCAATTTGCCATGCATATAGCAAACAAATTCAGAGATGACGTTGATGGAATTTATATGGACGATGGAATGGCCACATATTTAGGTCATAAATCTATGGACTCTATCGTTCATCAATATATAGAGCCGTTAATTAAGAAAATTGTCTACGGGCGCTGGTGGAAGCATCCAAATACTAGTGGAGGCTCTGCGTGGATAAAAACACTCTACGCAGCTTTTCCCAAGTTAGTACATTTTTCCGTACAAAACAAAAAGATCAAAGATATCAATTATGATATTTTTCAAAGCGAACTATTTAAAGATTTTTGTTTAAGACAATTAGAGCAATATGATATCGATTCTAATCTGATAGATAATATCAAAGTGTTAGTTGTTATAACCCATGAAAGTTTTTATCCTGAAGGATATGGTCATATCGTAAAAGTGATTGAAAAGGCTAAAACGTTAACGGATGAAAAAAATATTGCTATAAAAGCGCACCCTAGAAGTGAGAAGATTAAGGATTTAGAAAATGATTTTTGTGAATGTATGCATATAGGAAATAAACTAGGTTTCGAAATGTTGCTGCCCTTGTTACCTGAGGATTGTGTACTTATTGGAGATGCTTCTACTGCGGTATTTACCGCTCGGTGGCTGAAACCAGAAATGAAGATCCGAGCTATAAAGATAGTTGATGAAACAAGAGCAGAGCTACATAAAGAGCTAGAAAAACTTTATACTAAAATTAAAGTACCTTTAGTTAATATGAATGATCGCTGGTGAGCGGATCCAATTTTAGTTGTTTTTCTAAGACTATTTTGTGGAAAATATTCTTAGAAAAGTATGCTTTAAAAAATCACTTAGAATTAGGTGAAAAAGAAACCCTAGGAATTTAATTTATATGTCTAACGTTTTGTCCCTTATAGGTCGTGAAAATCCATTATTTATTGAGGATATCGCTGCTCATGAATTACAACTTAAAGAGATCGTTTCATCCTCGACATTTTTAGTTTTAGGTGGGGCGGGCACTATTGGCCAGGCGGTTACCAAAGAAATATTCAAGCGTGAGCCAAAAAAACTTCACGTTGTTGATATTAGTGAAAATAATATGGTTGAGCTTGTAAGAGATGTCCGTAGTTCATACGGATACATTAATGGGGAGTTTAAAACCTTTGCGTTAGACATTGGTTCTATAGAATACGATGCATTTATAAAGTCAGATGGTGCTTATGATTACGTTCTAAATCTATCCGCGTTAAAACATGTTCGTAGCGAAAAAGATCCTTTCACTTTGATGCGAATGATTGATGTCAATATCTTGAACACAGATAAAACAATATTGCAGTCTATAGAGAATAAAACTAAAAAATATTTTTGTGTATCAACTGACAAAGCCGCAAACCCTGTCAATATGATGGGAGCATCAAAAAGCATTATGGAAATGTTTTTAATGCGCCGTAGTAAAGATATTATTATTTCTACTGCTAGGTTTGCGAATGTAGCTTTTTCTGATGGTTCTTTATTACATAGCTTTAATCAGCGCATTCAAAAAAATCAACCGATTGTAGCACCCAATGATATAAAACGATATTTTGTAACACCTCAAGAATCAGGCGAGTTGTGTTTGATGTCTTGTATTTTTGGTGAAAATAGAGATATATTTTTCCCGAAGTTAAGCGAGTCACTTCATCTGATTACTTTTGCCGAAATAGCCATTAAATATATAGAGACTTTAGGTTATAAGCCTTACTTATGTAGTTCAGAAGATGAAGCGCGTGAATTATCGCTAAGCTTGCCTAATGAAGGTAGCTGGCCATGTTATTTTACTAAAAGCGATACAACTGGTGAAAAAGGTTTTGAAGAATTTTTTACAGAGAAAGAAACGTTAGATATGGAGCGTTTTAATAATTTGGGTATTATCAAAAATAGTGCTTTTTATGATGTAGATCTGATAACTGATTTTGAGCTAACAATCCGAAAATTAAAAGAAAATAGAAGTTGGACTAAAGAAGAAATACTCCAGCAATTTTTTAAAATGATACCTGACTTTGCCCACAAAGAGACAGGTAAATATTTAGACAGTAAAATGTAATTGAACTTTGAACTTTGAACTTTGAACTTTGAAATTAAGATATTATTATGCATAAACAATTAACAAAACATATCAGAGACATTTATCAAACAAATGAGTTTATACCGCTTCATGCTCCGACATTCAGCGGCAATGAAAAGAAATATGTAGCGAATACTATTGAAAGTACATTTGTTTCGAGTGTTGGTCAATACGTTGACGAATTTGAAAGTAAGTTAGAAGATTACACCGACACAGGCAAAGCAATTGCAACGGTTAATGGTACCGCAGCGTTACATATCGCACTTTATATGGCTGGAGTAAAACAAAATGATTTAGTGATTACTCAGGCGCTTACTTTTGTTGCAACCTGCAACGCGCTATATCATATGGGAGCGGAAGCTGTATTTGTTGATGTATCCAAAGTCAGTCTTGGTTTGTGTCCAAAAGCTTTAAGTGAATATTTGCTGGATTCTGCAATAATAAACAGTGACGGTTTGTGTGAAGATAAAAAGACTAGTCAAATTTATCGAGCGGTTGTACCAATGCATACGTTTGGACATCCTGTTGAATTGGATGAATTGATGTCGGTTTGCAAGCAGTGGAATATAACGCTGGTAGAAGATGCCGCAGAAAGTCTAGGATCCTTTTATAAAGGAAAACATACAGGAACCTTTGGCGATTTTAGTGCGATTAGTTTTAATGGGAACAAAATCATTACAACTGGTGGTGGTGGAATGGTTTTATGTAAGAATCATGAGAGCGGTATGCGCGCTAAACATATTACGACCACAGCCAAGGTTCCTCACGCTTATGAGTTTTTTCACGATGAAGCCGGATTTAATTATCGTTTACCTAATTTAAATGCCGCTTTAGGCTGTGCGCAAATGGAAGTATTAAGTGGGTTTTTGACAAGTAAAAGAAAGCTTGCTTTGAGTTATAATGAGTTCTTTGATGGTTCTGATTTTCATTTTGTTAAAGAACCCCAATATGCTCAATCCAATTATTGGTTAAATGCTATTATTTGCCCAGATTATGAAAGTCGAGAAACTCTTATACAAAAAACAAATGAGCAAGGTGTAATGACGCGGCCCATTTGGAAATTAATGCACCGGCTACCGATGTTTAAAAATTCTAAAAAAGGTCAACTTACTAATTCAGAATGGATTGAATCACGTTTAGTCAACATTCCGAGTTCTCCAGTGATAGGTAAGCATAACAATGAATAAAAAAATTGCTGTTTTTACCGGAACACGAGCGGAGTACGGATTACTTTATTGGTTAATCAATGACATTCAAAATGACTCAGAGCTGGAGTTGCAATTACTTGTTTCAGGTACCCATCTTTCACCGGAATTTGGCAATACTTATAAACAAATTGAAGCGGATGGTTTTCACATAAATGAAAAAGTTGAAATGCTGCTTTCATCTGATTCTGCGGTTGGCGTGAGTAAAAGTTTGGGATTGGCTGTTTTAGGTTTTACTGATGCGTTAGATCGGATGAAGCCAGATATGATGGTTATTTTAGGTGATAGGTTTGAAGCTTTAGCGATTGCTCAAACTGCGATGATTTTGCGGATTCCCATCATTCATTTACATGGTGGTGAAATAACAGAAGGAGCCTATGATGATTCTTTTCGGCACGCGATTACTAAATTAAGTGCGCTCCATTGTACGTCAACGAATGAATATAGAAATAGAGTCATTCAACTGGGAGAAATGCCAGACAACGTGAAAAATGTAGGCGCTATCGGACTTGATCACCTAAAACGTAGTCAATTGATGAGTGTTGAGGAGTTATCGGCGTCATTAAAATTTATATTAAATAAACCTTATCTAGTTGTAACCTATCACCCGGTTACGCTGGCAGATGAATCCGCAACAAAAACATTTCAAGCGTTACTTGATGCTTTAGATGAGTTTCCAGAATTACAAATTATTCTAACTTACCCTAATGCCGACAATGGTGGACGAAAAATCATTCCACTTTTGGAATCTTATGCAAAGCAAAATAAAAAGCGTGTTTTTGCAATAGCATCTTTAGGTCAAACTCGATATTTAAGTGCAATAAAACATGCCACTGCTGTGGTGGGAAATTCTTCTAGTGGAATAATTGAAGTGCCTTCTTTTGATGTGGGAACCGTCAATATTGGCGATCGGCAAAAAGGTCGATTGGCAGCAAAAAGCGTCATTCATTGTGAGCCAAACAAAGAAGCCATTGTTAGTTCGATAAAACTAGCAAAAGACCAGAGTTATAAAACAGTCAATGAAAAAATTATTAATCCTTACGGCATGGGTAATGCAACTAGTCAAATAATAGAACTAATGAAAAACTCAAAAATTGACGTTATAAAAACATTTTACAATATAAAAATGGAGTCGATATGACACTCATTATTGCCGAAGCGGGAGTTAACCATAATGGCGATGAGGCATTAGCTTTTGCGCTAGTGGATGCAGCCCATAAAGCAGGTGCTGATATTGTTAAGTTTCAAACATTTAAGGCAAATAAATTAGTCACAAAATCGGCGCCACAAGCTGTATATCAAATTGAAAATAGTCAAAAGATTGAAACTCAGTTTTCAATGTTAAGTCGATTAGAATTGAGTTTTGAGGTTCATCATAAACTTGTCGAATATTGTAATAAGTTAGGCATAGAGTTTTTATCAACCGCATTTGACCAAGATAGTCTTTCTTTTCTAATTGATGAACTCAGACTTACTCGATTAAAAATACCATCCGGCGAGTTAACTAATTCACCGCTGGTTTTAGCACATGCACAAAGCGGTTGTGATTTGATTTTATCGACTGGTATGGCAACACTAGCAGAAATTGAAGTGGCGCTAGGTGTTATTGCTTTTGGTTATACGGTAAGTGAAAATACGGCGCCAAGTATCGAAGCATTTCAATCGGCTTATTATTCTAAAAAAGGTCAACTTGCTTTGCGCTCAAAAGTGACAATTCTTCATTGCACCACTGAATACCCAGCACCTATGCAAGATATTAATTTGAAGGCGATAGATACTCTAAGAAAAGCATTTAATTTACCAGCCGGTTATTCTGATCATAGCCAGGGAATAACTATTCCTATTGCCGCTGTCACTCTGGGTGCATGTATCATTGAAAAACATTTTACATTGGATAATAAAATGCAAGGGCCCGACCATAAAGCATCTTTAGAGCCTAATGAGCTTCGTCTAATGGTCACCGCAATAAGAGATATTGAACTTGCTTTAGGGGATGGTGTAAAAGGTCCTAGGCCATCAGAAATAAAAAACAAACTTGTCGCAAGAAAGAGTTTAGTTGCTGCAAAAAATATTCTTGTTGGTGAAATACTGACATCGAAAAACATTGAGATAAAGCGACCAGGAAATGGAATGGATCCGACTCAGTATTGGAAAGTGCTTGGTAAAGTTTCCTCAAAGAAGTATGAAGAAGGAGACCTGATCGTTGAATAAAAAAATATTTGTTTTAGGTTCAGGCGGCCATGCAAGTGTATTGGTGGATATACTAACTCAGCAACAGAAAAATATTTCGGGATTAGCTGGGCCTAACGAAAAAGAATTACGTGAAAATTTAGTCAACTTAAAACGTTACCAAGATGCCGATCTTTTAGCTTTCAATAAAGATGAAATATTACTTATTAATGGCATTGGTTCTATTCCAGAAAGTTCACTTAGGCTTAAACTGTATAATAAATTCATACAATTAGGTTATTTATTCAAAAGTGTGATCTCATCTAAAGCAATTGTATCACCGCATGCATTTTTGGGTATCGGAGTGCAGATAATGCAGGGTGCTATAATTCAAGCTGGAGCTAAGATTGGCGATAATACGATTATTAATAGCGGAGCAATTATTGATCATGACTGCATAATTGGTTGCAATAATCACATTGCCCCTGGCGTAACTTTAAGTGGCCAAGTTGAGTCAAAAAATAATGTTCACTTTGGTACAGGATCATCAGTTATACAATCTGTACTGATAGGTGAAAATTGTGTAATAGGCGCGGGCGCAACAATTACAAAAGATATTGAAGATAACCAAATAGTTTACCCCGCAAGAGTAACTAAAAAGGCATTGAAATAATATGAATGATAATTGGAAGCGCATATTAGTTTCCCCAACTTGTTCGGTAATTGATGTTCTTAAAGTCATTGATAGAGAAGCGTTGCAGTTAGCTATTGTTATTGACAAAAATCAGAAACTTTTAGGCACAGTAACCGATGGTGATATTCGAAGAGCTTTAATTAATGATAAAACGTTAGATACTGAGATCTCCGAAGTAATGTTTACTTCTCCTACAACGTTATCTATAAATTCTGACAAATCCGAAGTTTTAAGGGTGATGGAAAGTAAAGGAATTTTAGCCATTCCATTGATGAAAGATCAAAATGTGATTGGTGTAGCAACGCTTCAAGATTTAATTCAAAAAACGCAATACGATAATCCAGTTTTTATTATGGCAGGAGGATTTGGAACGAGGTTGAGACCATTAACCGATAATTGCCCTAAACCAATGTTGAAAGTAGGCGACAAACCTATTTTAGAAACATTACTGTTAAGTTTTAGAAGAGCGGGCTTTCACAACTTTTATATTTCTACACATTATCTACCAGACGTAATTACAAACTATTTTGGCGATGGCTCTGACTTTAGAGTTAATATTACCTATATTAATGAAGATATCCCACTTGGTACAGGTGGAGCTTTAGGCTTGTTGCCGAGCAATTTAATTGACCTGCCAATGATTCTTATTAATGGTGATATCCTAACAACATTGGATTTTTCTAAAGTTTTAGAGTTTCATTCTAAAAATAAAGCTTGTGCGACAATGTGTGTCAGAGAATATGAGTATAAGATTCCTTATGGTGTTGTTGAAAGCGAAGGGATTAGCATAAAAAAAATGGTTGAAAAACCCATCCATAGATATTTCGTAAATGCTGGTATCTATGTACTTGAGCCTTCTATCATTAATTCAGTTACAAAAAATATTTATATTGATATGCCCAGCTTACTCGAAGATAACTTGGCAAAAAATGAAAGGGTGAATCACTATACATTTCATGATTATTGGTTAGATATAGGTCAAACGGAAGATTATCATCGGGCGCAGATTGATATTGGTAATTTAAGTTTATAAAAACATTACCTGTCTATAACTAAGTTCATCAACACTTGGGTTTGTAAATAAATATGCTGAATAATAAAAGAGTCTTAGCTCTTATTCCTGCGAGGGGTGGCAGTAAGCGCTTACCTAGAAAAAATATTTTGCCTTTAAATGAAAAGCCGCTAATTTCTTGGACAATTGAAGCGGCTCTTAATAGTAGAATAATCGATCGCGTTGTTGTGTCAACGGACTGCAAAGATATTTCAGATACCTCATTAGCCTATGGAGCCGACGTACCTTTCGAAAGACCTCAAGATATCTCTGGGGATAGTGCAACGTCTTTTGATGTGGTTTTACATGCATTAAATCAATTAAAAAGAGTCGGTGATAATTACGATATTATCATTTTGCTACAACCAACATCACCGCTTCGTTGTAGTATTGATATAGAAAATGCATTTAATTTGTTTAACGAAAAAAATGCCAGTGGAATTGTATCAGTGTGTGAAATGGATCACTCACCACTTTGGAGCAATACGCTCCCAGAAGATTTGTCGTTAACCAAGTTTTTGCCAGAGGATTTACATAACAAACGCAGCCAAGAGCTTCAAGCTTACTATCGATTAAATGGTGCAATTTATATTACTAATGTTAAAGAATTGCTTAATCAAGAAAAATTCATTCTCAAAAATAGTTGTTATGCTTTTATCATGGATAACAACAAGTCGGTTGATATTGATACTTTAGATGATTTCCACTTAGCCGAGTATTATTTAAAGCGACAGATAGATTCAGGTATTTCTAGATAAAAAACGGTTAGAATCCTTATTTAAGTTATTTGTTTTTCTCTTCAATCCACCGAGCCATAAATTCCGTACTGCGCATTGTATGATGCGATAGCATCGAACCTATGAAATTATCGATTCGATGTTGTTTAATATTTAGGATTAACTCGTTAACTCTATCGATTAATTTCAGTCCAATTTTTCCTCCGTCGAAAACTCTATTGAGTAATTCGTGGGCATGTTGACTTTTCTCATTCCATTTTTGTTCATTATTATATAATTCAACGGATTTTGAGACGATTGAATTAATATCACCTTCTACATACCCAGGCCAGTATGATTCATGAATTTTTTGTCCGGTCATGCCTTCAGCACCAATATCTGTAGTAATAATAGGTGTTTGATTCATCATCGCATCAACAAACTTGCCTTTAATACCCGCGCCAAACCTTAATGGAGAAAGACAGACTCTAGCATTTGCCATGACTTGGTTAACATCTACCGCACGGTCTTTAATTAAAAAACCAATTTTAGGGTTATTCAATGCTGTGGCCTTTGGCGGTGTATAAGCACCATAAATATGAAGTTCGGCTTTTGGTAATTGTTTTCGTATCAGCGGCCATATCTCTTGTAAAAAAAGAATAGAATCCCAGTTAGGTGCGTGGCGTAAATTGCCGATCGTAACAAAGTGTTTTCTTTGTTCAAAACTTGGAAGATTTTTAGGTTTTCTATTTAGATCAAGCATGAAGGGAACATGTAATAGAAGGCTTGGGTCAATTGAAAAATGTTCTGTTAATAGTTCTATTTCAAAATCAGAAATAATTAGTGAAAGATCACATCGGTATATGCTTGCAATTTCTCTTTTTGATAAATCTGAATGGAGATCGTTTTTGTTAAATTCTCGATTTTCTTTTAAAGCCAATTGTCTGGCGCCTCGTAAACATTGTAGATCTTCCGTATCTAAAATTCGCAAACTAGCAGGGCTATATTTTTCAACTCGCCAAGCAAACTGTTCTTCCATTAAAAACCGGTCAAATAACACTGCTGTTGGCTTGAGTTCTGAAATAAAGTGATCAAAGGTTTCAGAGTTAACTTGTATTTCTTTTGTTTCAATATTCTCTTGTTTGAGTTCCAAACAAAAGTCTGTTTTTTGAGCTGGCGTTGAAAAAAGTACTTTCCAGTTAGCCTGTCTAAATAAACGTATGATTGAAAGCATATGCGAACCCGCAGCCGAAGACTTGGGTTCGGGCCAAACATATCCTATGACTAATAAAGTATCCATAATGTTGTTAAATTCGCGTGAATAATAATCAATTCAATATGCTAGGATAATCATGAGTTAAGCTAAGGTCAAGTATCTACTCTCGATTAAACTCTCTTAAATAACTGGCAAATCTTGGTGTATTTTTTTTAGTTTTTCCTCGATATTGGTAAGTGATCGTTTTTCCAATTGCCGGTGGGTTCTTTCTTTCATCTAAAGAAAAGCCACTGCCTATTTTAAACATTATTCCATCTGGCGTGATGACTTCAATAGACCCCATATAACCTAGATATTTTCCTTTCCCAGCATGATGACTAATAACGGTTGCTTCCGCATCATAAAGTGGTTTTAATTTCTGTAAGTCATTACTTCGTTTTGCTTGATACAATGAGTCCTTTTTATGTAGCATTAATCCCTCACCACCTTTTGCAACTACTAGTGCTAAATATCGTTCGAGGTCTCCTTTTGATTGCATGTTATGTTGTTTAATCACTGACAAGTGCGCAATTTTTTTCTCTCTCACTAACCGGTTCAGCTTAGTTAAGCGCTCTTCAAAGGTCGATAAGTCGTAAGGTAAATCAAACGCCATAAATTTAATTTGTTTCCACTCCTCATCGATTGCAACCTTGCGTCTTGCTAAGCCTGAGACCTTCTCAAACGAGCCTCTTTTTATCCATAGTTCACCGTCTATAGCATAAGGCGGAAATCCCAAAGTAAACCATTCTGGTGCTTGAATGACGTTGCCTCTTCTGGTGAGTAATTCACTGCCATCCCAAAAAACTCTAATTCCATCGAGTTTCTCGCTAACAAAAAATTTATCTATTTGGATGCTAGTCTTAAAATTCTTGGCTAGTAAAATGGGTGGCTCATGATGTCCTGGAGTTAGAGCTATAGTATTTTGAGTAACTAGATAAATTGGCAAAATAGCTAACGATAGCCCAATGCACTTTTTAAATTTATGACCGAGGTTAAATGACTTACTATTCATAAGAGTATCCTTTCTCTTGGTTAATATTAATTAATTGAGATTGGATTATGAAACTAAATTGGGATAATAAAAAGAGGAAGATGACACCTTATAATGTCAGAGATTGTCCTTTTAATCGAATGTCATGGAGAAATAGATTCCGACTTGTTTGTCTTTAATTGTAGGAATAATCTTAACATTCTCATATTTGTCGGTAAAATAAAAACCGCTAAGTAGGCCTACAACAGCCCCTGCTAGAACATCTTTTACAAAATGCTTATCTGCATAGACTCTTGAGTAGCTAACATAACTAGATGCAATGTAAGCTGGTATAGCGTATTCCCAGCCATATCGATCATGGATAAAAGCAGCACTAGTAAATGATGCAGAAGCGTGTCCTGATGGGAATGAGTTGCAACACTTTCCATTTGGTCTAGTTTTGTCAGTCAATTCTTTTAGTTCATGAACCAATACTTGGGAGGTAACAAAAGCTTTGAGAAATTGGTAAGTTCCTTCGTTTCCTTTTTCATGAAATATTGAGCTGCCTAGGCTAGCGAATATAATTAATTTTTGAATATCGTCGCCAGCTTCTTCTGTTTTAGTATTCTCGAGACTAAAAGCAGATGTTGAAACTAACAGAATTAAAATAGCTAAAGTGCTAAATAAGGGCTTAAAAAAAAGAGTTTTTCTCATTATTAGATAGATTGTTATTATTTGGATAATGAGTATAAGATATTAGGCAGAGGAATAAAATTAAATTGATAAGTATAATTATAATTATAAATTAGAGCGAAACATGAAAACAAAAGCATATAAATATTGGCTAGGAAAAGGAAGTTTTCAAGATGTTGCTAGCCACCAGATATTTGTTATTGATACAGGTTCATCTGAAAGTGATGGTGTTAATTGCAAACCAGTTTTATGTATTTTACATGGTTTTCCTACTTCGTCATTTGATTATTACAAAGTTTTAGAGCAACTATCAGAAAAATATAGGGTCATTATTCATGATCATGTCGGTTTTGGTTTTTCGGATAAACCTTTAGATTACAGTTATTCTTTAATTGACCAAACAGACATTGCGCTACATTTATGGAAAAAACTAAAAATTAACTCTGCAATCATTCTCGCGCATGATTATGGAACAAGCATTGCGACGGAATTACTAGCTCGAGACAACGCTGGATTAGGTACAATAAAGATACAGCAACTGGTTTTATGTAATGGCTCAATGCATATTGAATTAGCCAAATTACGACTTATGCAAAAGTTATTAAGAAATCGTTTTATTGGAAATTACATCGCCAAACTATCGAATAAACGAATTCTAGCTAAAAATTTAAGAAATATTTATTATGAACCGTCCAAAATTTCACAGGATGAAATCGATACTATTTGGTCGATGATGAATTACAAGAATGGCAAAGATGTTATCGCTAAAGTCAGTCGTTACACTTACGAAAGGCAAACTCTTTGGCACCAATGGATTGGTGCATTAAAAAAGACAAAATTACCTATTAAAATCATCTGGCCAAAAAATGACCCAATTGCTGTAGCGGAAATGGCAAATGTGATTAAAAATGAAACTAAAAATTCTAAAATAACTTGGCTTCCAAACCTTGGGCACTTTCCTATGTTAGAAGCGCCTGAGTATTGGGCAAATGAAGTGATTTTGGCAATAAATAACCGTATCTTAAAGAAATAAACGTTGGTATCCAATACCAACCGTTGCAAAGACTGCGACCTACAAAAAATACCTATTTATTCTAAGTTAAATATTATAGAGTCATTTGTAGAATCGGTTATATTTAAACTAGAAGTTACATTTAAATTAGAATTAGTCTAAGGAATTCGCTATGTTATCCTTGTTGAAAACCAACCTGTTAGCTTTAAGTTTACTATTATTTTCAACTAACCTACTAACAAAAAATATACCAGATGATCTCTCTGAATGGAAAGATTGGGTGAGTTACAAACAAGAATTCCAAAAATGCCCCTATTTAGCAGGGCGAGATCCATCAAAAAAACAAAATCATTTATGTGCTTGGCCATCTACTTTAAAACTAGAAGTTAACGACAAACAATTAAAGTTTTCTCAAGCATGGACTCTTTTAGATGAGAGTAGAGTTCCATTGCCAGGAAATATAAGCCAATGGCCTCAAAGCGTGAAAGTGAACAACAAAGATGCAGTAGTATTAAAAATAAAAAATAAACCCTATTTACAGTTAAATAAAGGCCAATATCAAATCGTGGGGATAACTCCTTGGATTAAAAGGCCAGAATCAATTCAATTGCCAAACGAAATTGCGTTACTCGATTTATATGTTAATCAGAAAAAAGTAGAATTTATTAAAAGAAAGAATAACCAAATTTGGTTGGGTAATCGTAAACAAATAAAGAAAGAAGAAGTTAACTTTCTGAAAGTTTGGGTTAATCGATTGATAGAAGATGGACACCCCATGACGATGACCATTGCATTGGATCTCGATATAGGCGGAAGATCAAGAGAAGAAATTTTAACGGAAATGAATCTAGAGAATTATCAGTTGATGTCAGTGACTTCTGCATTGAATACGCAAATAGATAGCCAAGGACAATTAAAAATCCAATTAAAACCTGGGAGCTTTGAGGTAAGATTAAAATTCAAAATCCATGGATTTCCCAAAGGAGTTGCTTTTAAAGAATCAGGAAAGTACTGGCCAAAACAAGAAATATGGGTATACCAAAATAATGAAAGACTTCGCTCAACTCAAATAATCAATGCATCAGCGATTGATTCGGAACAAGGGTTTGTTAATGATTGGCGCAGTCTTCCACACTATGTTGTTAATCATAATGAGCGTTTAGAAATAAAAGAAGGTCATAGAGGTATTTCTCACTCTTCAGATAGAATGATTTTAGATAGACAAATATGGCTAAGTTTTGACAATCAAACTTACTATTTTTTCGATACAATCAAAGGTAGTAAGTCTAAGGATTGGCGCTTAAACACATTACCTGAATATAAATTGACCCAACTAAAAAATCATAATAAAGAGAGAATGATTACCTATTCTAAAAATGATAAGGGTGAGCAAGTGACGGGAGTTGAAGTTCGTACACCCAACATAGATGTATTTGCTGGTGGTGAGGTTCCGTCAGAAAAGATGAATCATGCATCAGGCTGGGACATCAATTTTGCGACAACAAAAGTAAGCTTAAGTATACCTCCGGGGCGAAAATTAATTGCGATTAGTGGAACGGATTCATCCCATGGTGATTGGTTAGGAAAATGGAATCTAATCGATTTATTTTTTGTTTTAATCATTACAGCAATGGCATTTAAGTTTTTCGCATTTTTAGTCAGTTTGTTTGCATTGGTTACTTTAATTTTAGGGTATCACGAATCAAATATGCCTACTTTTTTGTGGTTGAATTTAATTGCAGCTATCAGCATTCATGAGAAAGTAACTAAACCTAACTGGCTTAAAGCTATTAATATTTATAAGTGGCTTTCTGTTGCCTTGCTATTACTTAATCTATTGCCTTTTATAGCAGAACAAATTCGTTTTACACTTCACCCTCAGTTAGAAATTTCTCAATCAATTTCATCTTCCGATGACGGTTCTTTATCAATTAGATACAACTCCCCCAAAAAGCCCAAAATTTTTGCACTAGAAGATGAAGAACTTCAACAACAAGAGGCAAAGGGTCAAGAGTTTATAGTAGCGAGAAGAGCTCCAAATACTAATAAGGTTGTTGTTACAGGCTCAAGAATTCAACGAGCCGATCTCGATAGCAGTTATGAGCAAGGTGCTATTATCCAGGCAGGAAAAGGAAAGCCCAACTGGCAGTGGAAACAGGCAAGTTACGGTTGGAATGGCCCTGTTGAAGGTAGTGAGCAAGTTAGTTTGCATATTTTGACTACTAATTGGGTACGTTTGTTAAGAGTACTGCTAATCGTATTTTCTATTCTGTGGTTATTGACTGTTTTAAATAAGGGATTTGATGTCAAAAGCAAAATTAAGAAAATTCTGAATGGTTCTAAAAGTAAAACCTTAGCAAATACAGCCAGTATTGGAATGGCAATTTTTCTAGGAGTTTCTTCACTTCCATTTAGTGAGAGGCTTTCCGCTAAAGAATATCCAAGCGAAGCAATGTTAACGGAATTACATAATAGGCTTTATCCAAAACCGTTATGCGCACCTAGCTGTGTTTCGATAGCTAACGCAAAAATAACCATTAACGGGCAGGCGATCGCGTTGGAATTAGACTATCAAAGTGGCGCTAACCTCGCGTCGCTTTTACCTGAATCGGAGGACTGGAAAGTCGAAGCTATTTCCATCAATGGAAAATCAACAAAAGGATTATGGAAGAATAAAGCTGGGCAGTGGTTATCACTAAAATCTGGATTATCTAAGGTGAAAATGGTCGCTCGTTTAAAAGTAAAGTCAGATCTAGTTATCCAATTTCCAGAAAAACCTTTAACACTGATCCATAGAATAAAAGGTTGGAATTTGTCCGGAGTGAGTAATCAAAAACTATCAGGAAATTCAATTCAACTGACTAGAACAGAGCCTATCGTTCAAACAAGTAAAGATAGTAAATCGTCAGATAAAAACCAATCTTATGAGCAATCTATCGCTGATTTATTTTTGCTCACACGGAAATTTCACTTTGGTAGTCAATGGAATTTAACAACAGAGGTGACAAGGCAAGCACCTCAAAAGGGTACGTTAACTACAAAAATTCCCTTATTATCGTTTGAGCACCCTATACAACATACCGATAAAATGAAAAATGGGTGGATGCAGGTGGTTTTGCCAAATAATACTTATTCCAGCCGTTGGGATTCTATTATTAAAAGTGGATCAAAAGAGAACGCTTCATCAGAAACCTTTGAGTTAACCGCGCTAGATAATTCTTCTATTTCTGAATCATGGGAAATTTTAGTCTTTCCTATTTGGAATATAAAAATCAGTGGAGTTCCCGCAGTTTCTCCGAATAGTTATTCACCTAATGATTATTGGATCTATCAATATTATCCGAGAGCAGGCGAAAAGTTGTCATTTGAATTATCAAAACCTCCGGCAGTTTTAGGTGAGTCTGTTGCAATAACAAAAATTTCTCAAACTCATTCTATAAGTAAACGTAAAACGACCACTAAACTACAAATTAATTATCAAGCGACTCGTGCGGATTCTATGTTTATTGATATTGGTGATCAGCAAATAAAAAGCATAAAACAAGATCAAATCAAATTAAATTTAGCTAAGGTTGATGGAAAAATTAATGTCAGTCTTAAACCAGGTGAACATGAAATTGAATTATTGATTGAAGAATCAGCACCAGTCGATTTTAAAAAAGTGATTCGCTCTATTAAAATTGGTCGAGACTTTAGTAATCTAACTAGTCAGGTGAATTTACCTGATAATAGGTGGCTAGTTTCAGCAAGCGGCGGAGGTTATGGACCTGCAATTCTTTATTGGGGTGAATTGATTTTCTTTCTATTATTAGCGATTGGTTTAAGCCGTTTGAGTTTTTCACCTCTTAGCTATTGGCAGTGGTTAATTTTAGGGCTAGGCATGAGTACTTTCTCATGGCCTGCTTTAGCCTTAGTATCCATTTGGTTATTAGCAAGTCAATGGAAAAGAGAAAATACGGATTCGATAAAGAAACATGCTATTTTAGGCAACTGGCTCACAATTTTTTCGTCAGTTTTTGCGGTTTTAGCTCTTGTCACTGCTGTTCCATTCGGGCTTTTGCAATCGCCAGATATGGGCGTGGTTGGTAATGGTTCTTATGCTAATTCGCTCATCTGGTTTTTAGATCAAGGACAAGATCATCTAGGCGATATTGTTCTATATACATTGCCTCTGTGGGTCTATAAGGTTTTGATGCTTTTATGGGCAACTTGGCTGAGTTTTTCTTTAATTCAATGGCTAGGTTGGATATTAAAAGATTTAACAGATGCAAAGTTTAAAACAGAGAAAGTTGAAAATAAGGATTAGCGAAATTGAAAAGGGTCGGAGTCGCACGGCAATTAAGCTATTTTTAAACAGTTAATAAAACTATTGAGTTAAACTAATAAATTGTCTTTAGAGCGACTCCGACCCCGTCCTAAAATTAACTCACTAACTAATAGACGTAAACTATCCACCCATCATTTTTTTCAAAATTACAGCGGCTTCAATTTCCTTTGCATTTAAGGTTTCATTGGTTTCGCATCGAGGATCTGTTTTTTGAATAACGGAAATCATATCTGGTGTGAGAGGTATAGGATCACAACCATGTCCTTTTTCACATATAAGATCCCATTTTGATTCTGCTTTTATATGACAAGCAAAACAATTACCACCAAAACGGTTAACCACATCAGCGAAGCCGCGTTTGTCTATTTTACTACCTTCTTTTGAAACAGATAATTCGAAAAACTCCCAATCTTTAGTCGCAATATTAAATCCTTTTTTTCGCTTTACCATAACTTCGGTTGGTACTAATTGAACAACAGAACCTACTGGATATTCTCCGCCATCTTTTGATTGTGCAACAGCGATAGTTGCATCATTGTGACCTAATAGATTACTCACATATAAGCTTCTAACTCGGCTCATATCTCGAATACAACTAAAGCTAGAATCTGTAATGACTAATTCTTCTTCTGTCTTCTCAGTGTGAGCAAAGGCACTACTGGAGTAATTAATCGCTAAAATCAAAAATAATAAGTTTTTGTAGTTCATTGTATTTTCCTTTTTAAAGGGCATTTAAATTTTGATTAACGAATTTATACGTTAATTTTAATGTTAGATCAATTTTATTTGATTTGTATCAAGGTAATTAAATTAGAAGTTACTAATATGCAGGCTAGTAATATACAAGCATAAAATGAAAGCTAACCGTTAGGAGATAAACAATTGAACGCATTACCTCACTCTTACACAGCAAGAGCTAAAGCGGAATTGACCACTCACTTAAACCTTAGGGTTGAAAATTTGCCATCGCTCGAAGTTGCTCCTCCTATTGGATTTAATGGCCCAGGCGATGTGTAGTCACCAGAAGATTTGTTGATGGCGTCAGTCGTTTCTTGCATTATCTTGTCATTTAAAGCGATTGCAAGAGCTTCAAAGCTAGATTGGCTTAATTTAGAGTGTATATCAGAAGGTGTGCTCGACAGAATTAATTCACAAAGATTAATACTAAAGCGACTTTAACGATACCTGAAGGCGCTAATTCAGAAAAAGCTATAAAGCTTTTACACAAAGCAGAAGAAGCGTGCTTAATCAGTAATTCTTTGATCGCTGATGCAAGTATTGAGTGTGAAATATTGTTTATTTAAGTCAATAGCTCATTCCTGCTTAAGCTAGGCTCTTTTGAAAGGTCTATTTAGCAGTCAAAATTACAATTTTATTCTTTAACTCTATGTCATCCTGCTTGCCGTAACGCATAATTATTTCATCTTTTCCGTCTTGGTTTAGATCATTTGAAATAACCATATTGCCATCGGCAGGTAATTTTGTCTTATGACGTTTTGATTTTGAAATAAATAATTTTTCACTTTCATCTGTTTTACCTAAGCCATGAAAAACGTTCAATCTTTTCTCACCGACCGACAAAATAATATCTTTGCGTTTATTGCCATCAGAATCCATTGTTAGAATAACAGGCTGGCCTGACTGACCTGAAGATAAACTAAAACTTAATGATACTTCTTCTTCAAATATGGGTTCCTCGCCAAAACTATTATTTTCATCCAATGAGAACACAAATACATCTTGGTCAATACTGCCGGACAATAATGCACCTATTATTTGTGAAACACCAATGTCAAAAGAAGAGACTAAAACTTCCTTTTTATTATCTAGATTCATGTCAATTAGTTTCAAATTAGAGAGAGTACCTTCGGCGGAAATGTTTGTATTAGCCTCCAAATCAAAACTTAAAACGCCATTTTTTTCAAATCCAAAAAAGAAATCATAGCTGATTTCCCTGTCAAGAACACCGCTACTGACTGTTTTCTTAACCATAATATCCAATACGCCATCACCATTAATATCTTGAATATCTTCTAATAAACGGTGTTTAAGGTCGCTTTGGTCCGCAGTCTCTCCATCGGCACCACGGACGAGCCACCAAGGTAAACCGCTAAATTCGAAAGGTAGCTCAATGAGCGTGCTTGATTCAGAAAACAAACCTTGTTCTTTTTGCATAAAACCCGTTAATTTACCATTTTCTACAAAAAGAAAATCATTTAGACCATCAAAATTAGCATCCTGACTAAAGTAGTTTTGTTCTGAGAAACTAATTTGTGAGCTACTCATATCAACAAAGGCTGATATGGGTAGTTGGCTGATCGAAAAATCATCAATAATTTTTTTATCTAATAGTTCTTTAGCTTCCTTATGCTGAACAAGTACATTAAGATATTTAAAGCTAGGGATAACGATGTCATCTATGCCATCTCCATTGATATCCTTAACAAGTTTCTTTCTTGCGATAAATTGAGGTTTATCTTGCAGGTAAATGGAATCAATATCCGCCAACTTATCGATATTTCCTGTTTCAATATCTAGTGTTGATAGTTGAGTACTACTTAATAATAAAATTACATTTTTTTCAGATTGTAATTTTAAAATATCAAATGCTATAGTGGAATGAGGAAACGCAATTTTATTTTGTAGCTCGTAGGTCAAGCCACCATTTTTCTTTTTGTAAATCGCAACAATTGCATTATTGTTTCCTATTTTCTCCTCTTCTTGCTTAATGTTATTTTCTACCCCAATAATAACAATCTTCTTATTTTCCTCACCTATAATTTCAAAAGGTATAATTTGGTGGGTTACTTGAAAGTCAACTTCGAAACTTGCCTCATGAAAGTACTGTTTTTTTCTTTTTGCGAAAAGGTCAAGCGACAGAGATGACAGCACAAGAAACGTAACGATCATTTTAAGAATTGAATTTTTTAACATTAGACTCTTCATTATATATTTCTATTTAAACCTTTTTGATCTCCCATAACCATTGATATTAACCTCACCCTTTGCGAAGGGGTTGAGAGGGATTTAGCTGTTTATAAATGGACAAACTTATGTATAGTCTATTATGACTGATTACAAGAGTTTTAGTTCTATTAAAAAATGTTAGTTTTTATGAATCGATAGGGGACCAAACGCCTGACAAGTCGGCATAATTTCTAATCGATTAATATTCACATGTTTAGGCTGACTAGCACACCAGTAAATACTTTCGGCAATATCTTCAGCGACTAATGGCTCAAGACCTTGATAGATTGAGTCGGCTTTATCTTTATCACCATGAAATCTTACTTTAGAAAACTCCGTATTAGCTAACCCAGGTTCTATATTGGTGACTCGAACGCCGGTGCCACTAAGATCGGCCCGTAAATTTAGGCTGAATTGTTCGACAAAAGCTTTGGTTGCCCCATAAACATTGGCGCCAGGGTAGGGATAAGAACCAGCAATGGAGCCTAAGTTAATGATATGACCATTTTTGTTTTCAACCATGATGGGTAAAATTGAACGGGTCATTCGAGTCAAAGCTAATATGTTCGTCTCAATCATAGTTTCCCAATCTTCAAAGTCTGCTTGATGTGCAGGCGATATACCCAACGCCAGACCAGCATTATTAATCAAAAGATCAATTTTACGCCCTTTAAGAGAGTCGCTAAATTGATTTACAGCGGCTGCATTGTTAACATCAAAAGATCGTATTTCGCATATTTCTGTACCAATCTCGTTTTGCAAAGTTCGCAATCTATCAAGCCTACGACCGGTCGCTATTATCTGCCAGCCATTTTTAGCAAACTTAATAGCACAAGCTTTACCAAACCCAGAGGTTGCACCGGTGATAATAACTAGTTTAGGATTGTCTGTACTCATTTTAACCTCAAATTTACGGAACGATACAATATGGCAACATACGCCATCGGTGATATTCAAGGATGTTACCAGAGTTTTATAAAATTACTCAAGAAGATCAATTTTAACCCCGGCAATGATCAACTTTGGTTAGCTGGTGATATGATTAATCGTGGTCCTGATTCGCTAAAAGTAATGAACTATATTTTAGAAAATCGATCTGCAGTTAAGTGTGTATTGGGTAATCATGATCTTCATTTTTTGGCGGTCATCCACGATTGTAAGCGAATAAACCCCAAAGATACATTCATTGATGTTTTAGAAAGTGATATTTTAGATGATGCGGTTCAGTATTTAAGCCACCTTCCACTTGTAATCATTGACGACCAGAAGCAATGGATGATGGCACATGCAGGAATTCATCCTACTTGGTCTATAAATAAAGCATTGAGCCTATCTGCAGAAGTAATGAAAGTCATTCAATCATCCGATGCGGTTCATTTTTATGAAAATATGTACGGCAACACTCCGTCAATATGGAGCGAAGCGATAGAAGGTTACGATCGTCTGCGAACCATTACTAATATTTTCACCCGAATGCGTTATTTGGATGGTAACCTTGCTCTTGAATTGACTGAAAAAAGCTCACCTAAAAACAGACCTGATCACCTTCGACCTTGGTTTGATTTTGAAAACAAGCTATTTCAATCAAAACTCGTTTTTGGTCACTGGGCATCACTTGAAGGTAAGTGCCCGACTGAAAATTATTTCGCATTAGATACTGGGTGTGTTTGGGGTGGAAAGCTAACTGCTTTGCGATTACAGGATAAAAAACTGTTTCAAGTTTAAATTTGTCGTATTTGTACGAAAAACGGTGGTTTCTCTACTAGGTCTTATAGCTATTTATTTTTAAACTCTGTATAGGCTTTTTGACCACGGTTGGTCTACGCCTTTTATTTAACTACACAGAGGAAATAATAATGAATCGAAGACTCATACTGTCGCTGCTTGCGATGATACTAGTTTCCAGTTTTGCAAATGCAAAAGTCCACGAAGGCATCGAAGTTAACTTCCAAGCAGTCAAAAGCAATGTCAAAAATAGTGAAAATATTTACGTGTAAGTTTCACTAAAAAAACGGACATCCGAAAACATCAGTATTTTAAAATGGTATCCACCAAACGAGCAAAATGAGCTTGAAGAAGGTGTTTTAAAATAACTCGTGATGGTGAAACAGTTCCTTATTTAGGAATACATTACAAAAGACCGGCACCAATTGATCAGGACTACCTCGTTTTAAAAGCTAACCAGACGAGAAACTTTAAAGTTGAGTTATCAGGCGTTTATGATTTCTCAGAAGTAGGTTTTTATAGCATTGATTTTGATTTTGAAAACCTAGCACTATTTTCTACACAAATGCTAGGTAGACGTCATTCTGCCGCTCCACGAATGATTGCTGACAATGTAGCAGAAATATACGTTGAAAAAGTAGCATCTCGAAAAGGTAAGCCTTGTAACCCAAAAAAGAAGATTGTGGAGGCGATCCTGGTACTGACCACGACGTTTCCTTTACAGGTTCTTCTTCAAACTCAGAACAAACGACTTTATTTTCGGCATTGGATGTCCTTTTGTGAATAATAGGTTTATTTATTTATGAGAGTTTCAATATATTATTAAACATCGACTTTATGGTTACATTCAAAAAATGCTAGTACAATATCTTATAAGCAAGCAGAGCCTATAGACTAGTTGCTAGCATAACTAAACCTTTCAATTCGAACTTAATGGTTAGCTAATGATTGTCAATTTTTTAGCTATTTTTCGTTATGTATTGATTTTAAAACTAGGTACAATCAAGTACTCCGTCCAAAACGGATCATCGCTATTTGAAATGATTTATCAATTTAAAGATTTTCAATTGGATTATTTATTTGTTCAAAAATAGAGAAAGGGTTGTTACCAGAGATGTTATTATCAAGTGATAAAGAAGTATTAGATGCAACACTAAGTAATCATATTAAAATCGC
This sequence comes from Polaribacter sp., assembly GCA_047633355.1. GTDB lineage: Bacteria > Pseudomonadota > Gammaproteobacteria > Enterobacterales > Kangiellaceae. The sequence goes on along the minus strand of JBLIBL010000011.1, from coordinate 15,354 downwards.
AAGAGCATTTTTAGGTGACAATGGCAAAGCCCATAGTATTATCAAACGGTGAGGGGGCGCGGTTACCAATTTGTTGCAAAGGTTTCAAAACTTGAGCCGTTTAAAAATCAAAGTGTTAACTTGACTTCTGCAAAACTACGGAGAAAAAATTATTATCTCTTATTTTTTATTATCCTCACTTTGTCTATTATTTGGTTTTTTTATAATTATTAGCATCAACAATCTTTTATCGAATCAGTAAGAAGAATAGCCGATTTATAACGGTTGACTTATATGGCTTTTTTTGTAAAAGCTGAACGACGCAATGAACTAGTATCAATGATAAATAATCGTTTGAATGTAAAACGTAATTCGAAAAATATTTTTCTTTATCTTTTCCCCAGCTAAATGACGACGAAATGCTTGTCTTTCAAAAAATTCGGTCAATAATAGATTCGGGACTTCATAAAAATAACTTGATTATTGTTGAGGAATTAAACTCGAACCCACTAATATTTGAGGAAATAGCGTTAACCAGATAGCTACAACAACATCATATATTATAGGATCAATAAATATCAGAGTATTTTTATAAAAAAACAAGATATGTGTCTTTTTATATGTAGGTGTTCTAGATGGTGTGCCTTACCCTGCAAACGTTAATCAAAATATTAACGAATGGATAAACACACACTAGTTAGCTTTGTTTAGTCTGGCGATTGAAGGAAGCGATGTAAATCGTTAATGATATATCAACTGAAAGAACAAGACTCAATCAAATCAAAGTGCTCAACAACTGGGCGAGGTTCATAAAAATGGTGTAATAAATCACGCCACTTTTCGAATGCGATCGAATTTCTGAATCCCTCTGTATGATCTTCGAGCGTTTGCCATTTAATTTGCAAAATATAACGATTTTTAGTTTCTAAACAGCGGTGAAGCGTATGAGATATATAACCGGCCGAACCTGCGATATATTGTTTTGCTTCTAAAAAGGTATTTTCAAAACTTTCGCTTTGACCATCTTTAACGTTTAGTATAACTGCTTCCAAAATCATTCGACTATGCCTTTATTCATTTTAATCAGCGCAAATCCTATTTATTCGTAGATATTCTTTGCATATCTTTCATAAAGCCTCTTAGTTTCTTTCCAATTACTTCGACCGGATGACTTCTGGTAGCTTCATTTACAGAAATTAATGCTAGATTATCAACTTGGTTAGTGTTTGCCAAGCCGGCTTTACCCAAATCATTTGAATAGAGTTGGTTAACGTAATCTTTTAATAAAGGAATAGCTGCATGTGTAAATAAATAGTTACCGTATTCCGCCGTATCAGAAATAACCACATTCATCTCATACAGCTTGTTTCTGGCAATGCAGTTCGCGATCAATGGAGTTTCATGAAGGGATTCGTAATAAGCGGATTCTTCAATAATTCCTGCAGAAACCATAGTTTCAAACGCTAACTCTACACCCGCTTTAATCATTGCGACGAGTAAGATACCCTGCTCATAATAGGTCTGTTCTTCAATTACTTCGTCGCAGTCAGCGGCTTTCTCAAAACTGGTTTGCGCCGTTTCTTCACGCCACTTCAAAAGGTTAGCATCGTCATTTGACCAATCAACCATCATTGTTTTAGAAAACTCACCTTCAATAATATCATCCATGTGTTTTTCAAATAACGGTCTTAGCATTGTTTTTAACTCTTCAGCAATTTCATTAGCTCGAAGTTTCGATGGATTGTTTAAACGATCCATCATGTTAGTAATGCCGCCTTGCTTCAAACCTTCGGTAACTGTTTCCCAGCCATATTGAATCAATTTGCGAGCGTAACTTGGATCAACTCCATCAGACACTAATTTTTCGTGGCCTAAAATTGCGCCAGTTTGCAACATTCCACAGAGGATCGTTTGCTCACCCATTAAGTCAGATTTAACTTCCGCAACAAAAGACGATTCTAAAACACCTGCTTTGTCACCACCTGTTGCGCTTGCATAAGCTTTAGCTATGGCTAAGCCATTTTTATTAGGGTCATTTTCTGGATGTACGGCAATCAACGTAGGTACACCAAACCCACGTAAGTATTCTTGTCTAACTTCTGTTCCAGGGCATTTTGGTGCAACCATAATGACGGTTAGGTCAGATCGGATCTGCATACCTTCTTCAACGATATTAAAACCATGTGAATAGGATAGAGTCGCGCCTTTTTTCATTAACGGCATAACTGAATTAATCACCGGTGTATGTTGTTTATCCGGTGTCAAATTGAGCACTAAATCAGCTTTAGGAATCAAATTTTCAATCGTATCTACGGTGAAATCGTTTTCACTAGCCCATTTCCATGATTGTCGTTTTTCTTTAATGGCATTTTCACGTAATGCAAAGCTTATATTTAAGCCTGAATCGCGCATGTTTAATCCCTGATTTAAACCTTGAGCTCCACATCCGACAATAACGATATTCCAACCCTTAATCAATTGACAGCCATCGGAAAATTCGTCACTTTGCATAAAGCGACAGCGACCAAGTTGGTTTAATTTTTCCCTTAAAGGGAGCTGGTTAAAGTAATTTGCCATTTGAATATCATTCTTAATAGTTAACTGCAGTACATTCTATTCTAGATAGCATAAAATATTTGTTGAAATAACTTAATAGTATAAAGTAAAAATAATTAAAACGAGGCCAGTGTAATGCATTCCTTTTGGGGCTTAACTTTTATGAAACTGGTTCTAAACGGTTGACTTATTTATGACTCTACTTTTATATTCGGTGTGTCAGTTTAGTGAGGTTAAACTATTCACTAGGTGTATTTCGCTGAATGACGTTTACCATTATACTTCCTCAAACAGGTGATATTTTAAGAAGTATAATTAGTCATAATATCAGGTACTAAAATCACTATCTTGTGGTGGGATGGGTATAGAGGGTCTCTTGCTCTAAAGAACTTATCGAAGGCTATTTTCTCAACTCTTCCATGTCAGCAATAAGTTCTTCCAACTTTTTAAACTGACGACCATAAACAATACTCAAATCCCAGTGGTAAATCGCCTCTGCGTAGCGCGCAAAAAACAGCGTGACTATAGCGATAGCCAATATCAAATAATAAGGTTGACCCAATATTATAATGTCAGTTGGGAGCATTTCAGCTAACTTTGCAATCAACTTTCCACCCAGATTACTCACAACGCCTTGAGTAGCCATACCTAAAAAGAACAGCGGATAAAATATTTTGTAATAACCTGAATAGACTTCAATCGAACTATTCAGCCAACTATTAAAAGTCGTAAGGTAATCATAACTACTTTGTCCTTTGGACAAGTTAACCGATTTTTTAAGCTCTTTTTTAGCAATAATTATTATTGGTGCAAGTAGGCAGCATATATATAAACCTAAAAATGGTGCACCGATAAGGCTCATCATAGCAAGCATAATCAAACTGCCCACCATGATGGCTTTTATATTGGTGTCGAACATGTTTTTAAGTGTATCAACAATATTTTGTGATTTACGATTATATAAATCATTAATCTTAGGGGCTGTTAAGTTCGCCTCGTCAATAAAGCCTTGTTTCCACATTGTTTCTATTGATTTTTTCATATTTTAATCCTTTTGATTAATGATTTTATTGAGTCTGTTTTTTATTCGCTTAATGCGAACACCAATATTATTGGTATTACTGCCAATGATTTCTGCTATCTCTTCGTACGTTTTTTCTTCGAGATAAAGTAAAATTATAGCTCGGTCGGTTTCAGATAAATGTTTGATAGCATTATATAATTCGTTAATTTCATCGCTCAAAAATGCCTTACTATCATCTATAGCTTCCTCTGGTAATGTATCCGAAACTATTTCTTTATCGCCAGTTTTTCGCCGCTTCAAATAAGTTAAACACACATTAAGCGATATACGATATATCCACGTAGACCATTTACTTTCTTTATTAAAGTTGTCTTTGCTACGCCAAATCTGTAAACATACCTCTTGATAGTAATCTTCAAAATCTTCCTGGCTGTTGGTGTAAGCTCGGCAGATTTTAATAATGATCCCCGCAAAAGGCAGTATAGATAATTGATAAAAGTCACTTCCCATGTAAACTCTACTCTCTGTTGATTTGTTATGCTTAGTTAGTGGTATGGCGTAAGGATTTATTACACCCAAACCGAAAATATTTAAATTTCACTTATTTATTAAGCTGTTCTTCTGATATTTCATCAAAAGGCTCTATATTTGTGAATACTCGTCGTCTTAAAGTTTTATAACTCAAAGTTATGGCGATAACTCCGTATTTAAGCCAAAATAATTGATATCAGTAAATCGTCTGTGATACTAATAGAATATGAAAAGCATTCCACAAAAATTGATTTCAATATTAAAGCAACCTAATCTTGTGTATATCAATGTGATTAGCATTCTCGTCATCGTGGTGATTCTCATATCACCGCGAGGGTATCGATTGCGCTAAATAGAATAATAGCAAATATCTAAACCCTCGCTCTGAAAAGACCGGGGGTTTTGTTTTTTAGGCATAAAGAAAATAAAACTATGAAGAAACAAAAAACAATGACTGGCGCTCAACAGGTTCTATCGATCTTAGAAAAACAAGGCGTAACCGATGTTTTTGGCTATCCTGGCGGCGCTATTATGCCGCTTTATGATGCATTATATGATAGTGGAATAAAACATTATCTATGTCGACATGAACAAGGGGCGGCTTTTGCAGCATTGGGTTATGCAAGAGCATCCTATCGGGTAGGCGTATGTATGGCAACTTCAGGGCCAGGAGCCACAAACTTGCTAACAGGAATTGCCGATGCGATGTCTGACTCAGTACCTTTAGTAGCTATCACAGGTCAAGTGGCAACTAAAGCAATGGGAACCGACGGCTTTCAGGAAGTGGATATCATCGGTTTGAGTCTGGCTTGCACTAAACACTGCTTTCAAGTGAAAGATATAAAGCAATTACCAGAGTATTTAAATAAGGCTTTTGAGATTGCGCAATCAGGTAGGCCCGGTCCGGTACTAATTGATATCCCAAAAGATATACAGATGACCGAAGTATTGAATCACGACAGCTCTTTACACTTAATTGAAGCAAAAAAAGGTATAGAAAAAGCAGAACGTCAAAGTGCCGGTACTACTATGTTATTTGGGCAGGCCGCTGAAATGATCATTGCTGCAGAAAAGCCAATCTTTTATATTGGCGGTGGTGTAGGCCTATCTCGCTCAGTTGCTGAATTACGTGATTTGGTCGATATGGCAAACATTCCCAGTGTTGAAACACTTAAAGCATTAGGAAGTGTTAATTTTGAAGACTCATTGTATTTAGGAATGTTGGGTATGCACGGAACAAAAGCGGCAAATCTTGCAGTACAAGAAAGTGATTTGTTGGTGGTTTTAGGTGCTCGATTTGATGACCGAGTGACTGGCAAATTAGAAGGGTTTGCGCCGAATGCCAAAGTGATTCACATGGATATTGATCCAGCCGAGGTCAATAAACGTCGAAAAGCCGACATTGCTTTAATTGGCGATTTAAAAACGACGCTACCAATGATTAATAAAGAGGTTGATAAACAGTTTTCTGTAATTAAGATCAGCAATAAAGATGAGTGGAGAAGTCGCTGTTTAGATTTGAAAAAACGTTTCCAACCGGAAATATCAAGAGCTGTTTTATCGAATACAGCGAGCCTCCTAAGTACTAAACCGTTAAGCACTAAGCCTCTAGATGATAAAGCTAAAGAGCTAAATAAACTAAAAGAAACTATTTTTGCGCCAGCTTTGTTAAGGGAATTAAGTGGTCGTTTAAGAGCGGATGCAATAGTGACTACGGACGTAGGGCAACATCAAATGTGGGTGGCTCAAACAATGCAATTTGATCATCCAAGTCGACTTATCACCAGTGGTGGTTTAGGCACTATGGGATTTGGAATACCGACTGCAATAGGCGCAAAAATTAGTTCGCCTCGAAATACTGTTGTTTCGGTTACCGGTGATGGCTCGTTCATGATGAATATTCAGGAATTAGCCACTATAAAACGTTATCAAATACCGGTAAAAATCGTTCTTATAGATAATGCTCGATTAGGTATGGTCAGACAGTGGCAAGAGCTATTCTTTAATCGACGTTTTAGTGAAACCGATCTTTCGGATAATCCAGATTTTGTGATGCTCGCGCGTTCTTTTGGTATTGAATCAAAAACCATCACTCAAGCAGGTGAAGTTTCAGAGGCTATCGAAGAAATGTTGGAATGCAAAAATGCCTATTTGTTGCATGTTAAAATTGATGCATTAGATAACGTTTGGCCATTAGTGCCACCAGATACTGCTAATGACCAAATGATTGAAAAAACTGCTTAAATGAAACTTATAGAATACATAGCTGGAGAAAACCATGAATAGTGAAGACTTTGCGATAGAGATATTAGCTGATAATCAGCCCACAGTATTAGAAAGACTTTTACAGGTGACTCGATTTCGTGGCTACCCAGTTTCTGGACTCGATGTAAAAACAACAAACGAAGGGGCTAATTTAAATATACAATTAATCGTCAACTTGAAAGAGTGTGATGAACCAAGTCGAGCAAATGAAATGCAAAAACTATTCAATCAACTAAGTAAGTTATTTGATATTAAGCATGTTAATCTAATTCACAGACGACTAGAAAAAAGAACTCTGGTTGCTAATAAGCAAACAGTATATTGCTAGACACATTATTATCAATTTAGGAATTTAAGAAAATGGCAAAAGTAGAATCTGATCTCATTTGGTCTAATGGAAAATTTATCCCTTGGAAAGATGCGACCGTTCATGTCATGAGTCACGCGCTACATTATGGTTCATCAGTTTTTGAAGGTATTCGAGCTTATGACACACATAAAGGCACCTGTATTTTTCGGTTAGAAGAGCACATTGACCGATTGTTTGACTCTGCAAAAATTTATCGCATGAAAATCCCTTTCAATAAAGCAGAGGTTGTTGAGGCTTGCAAAAAAGCGGTTAAGAAAAATGGATTAAAATCAGCCTATTTAAGACCGCTGATTTTTATTGGAGAAGTTGGAATGGGATTAAGACCGCCGGAAGATGCTGTCTGTGACATTATCATAGCCGCTTTTCCTTGGGGAGCATATCTTGGAGAAGATGCTGTTGAAAAAGGTGTAGATGTCGGTGTTTCTAGCTGGAATAGACTAGCTCAAAATACTATGCCGACTGCCGCTAAAGCGGGAGGAAATTATTTATCCTCTCAACTAATATCTTGTGAAGCTGCACGCCATGGTTATGCGGAAGGGATTGCACTTGATACCAATAATTATGTTAGTGAAGGCGCGGGACAGAATGTGTTTTTAGTACGTAAAAATGTTATTTATACACCGCCAGGAAGTGCTTCCATTCTGCAAGGTTTAACTCGTGATGCGGTGATGTGTTTAGCGAAAGATTGCGGTTACCAAGTAAAAGAAGAAGTGATTGGACGAGATGCACTCTATTTGGCCGATGAAATATTTATGACAGGTACGGCAACTGAAGTTGTGCCAGTTAAAAGCGTTGATGGAATTGAAGTTGGTGAGGGTTCGAGAGGACCCGTTACAAAGAAAATCCAAGATTTGTTCTTCGGATTATTTGATGGAACAACTGAAGATAAATATGCTTGGTTAGAACAAATATAAAAATTTTTTCACCACAGAGGCACAGAGAATCACAGAGTTAAAAAGTAAAACACAATTTTTTTTCTGTGCCCTCTGTAGTAGATAGTCTTTTCTAGTTTTAAATAAGTAGGATATTAAAGTGCCAAGATTACGATCAGCAACTACCACTCAAGGTAGAAATATGGCAGGCGCTCGCGCTTTATGGCGAGCAACTGGCATGACCGATGATGATTTCGAAAAACCAATTATTGCGGTTTCAAACTCATTTACTCAATTTGTTCCAGGTCATGTTCATTTAAAAGATATGGGACAATTAGTTGCGGGAGCAATTGAAAAGGCTGGTGGGGTGGCAAAAGAATTTAACACAATTGCAGTTGACGACGGGATCGCTATGGGGCATTCCGGTATGCTTTATAGTTTGCCTTCGCGTGACTTAATCGCCGACTCGGTGGAATATATGGTTAATGCTCATTGTGCTGATGCCATTGTTTGTATTTCTAATTGCGACAAAATAACACCCGGCATGTTAATGGCATCATTGAGATTAAATATTCCGGTTATTTTTGTTTCCGGTGGGCCCATGGAGGCGGGCAAGACAAAGTTATCCGACCAAATTATTAAATTGGATTTAGTCGATGCTATGATAAAAGGAGCCGATCCTAAAGTTAGCGACGAAGAAAGTGATGAAATAGAAAGAAGTGCTTGTCCTACCTGTGGTTCTTGTTCTGGAATGTTTACTGCAAATTCAATGAACTGTTTAGTGGAGGCGCTAGGATTAGCGTTGCCGGGCAACGGCTCAATGTTAGCTACCCATAAAGATAGAGAAGGATTGTTTTTAAAAGCAGGAGAGCAAATTGTTGAATTAGCTAACCGATATTATGAAGATGATGATGAGTCAGCCTTGCCAAGAAATATTGCTACTAAATCAGCATTTGAAAATGCAATGAGTTTAGATATTGCCATGGGCGGTTCAACAAATACTATTTTACACTTAGTCGCGGCTGCGCATGAAGGCGGGATTGATTTTACAATGGATGATATTAATAGACTCTCTAAGAAAGTGCCTCACATTTGTAAAGTGGCACCTTCAACGCCTGAATATCACATGGAAGATGTTCATCGTGCTGGCGGCGTTATAGCCATTTTAGGTGAGTTATATCGCGCAAATTTATTAAATGAAAACGTCACCAATGTTTTCGGTGGCTCGTTGGAATCCTTAATTAATGAATATGATGTGACGCAAACAAAAAATAAAAAAATCTTAGATTTTTATAGAGCTGGCCCCGCTGGAATTAGAACAACTAGAGCATTTAGCCAAGATTGTCGTTTTGATACTTTGGATATTGACCGTAAGAATGGTTGCATAAGAAGTGTAGCTAATGCTTTTTCACAAGAAGGTGGATTAGCTGTTTTGAGTGGCAATATGGCGCTAGATGGCTGTATTGTAAAAACCGCTGGTGTAGATGAGGATAATTTAACCTTTGTCGGTCCTGCACATGTTTTTGAGAGTCAAGATGATGCTGTTAAAGGGATTCTAGCCGGAGATGTTATCGCCGGTGAAGTGGTCGTGATCCGTTATGAAGGTCCAAAAGGTGGGCCAGGCATGCAAGAAATGTTGTATCCAACGACCTATTTAAAGTCGATGGGATTAGGGAAAGAATGTGCATTAATAACCGATGGTCGCTTTTCTGGTGGCACATCAGGTTTGTCAATTGGCCACGTATCACCAGAAGCGGCTAGTGGCGGAGTTATTGCGCTGATTGAAAATGGTGATCAAATTGAAATAGATATTCCTAAGCGTAGTATTCAATTAAAAATTAATGATGAAGAGCTAAATAAAAGAAAAGAAGGAATGAACAACAAAGGTATTCAAGCTTGGAAACCAGAAAATCGAGTTCGTCCTATCAGCTATGCCTTAAAAAACTATGCAATGCTTGCTACGAGTGCAGACAAAGGTGCTGTAAGAAATAGAGAACTATTAGATAACTTTGATTCAATGACTTTTTCAAAAGAAAGTTAGAATGGTTGAATAATGTCTAGTCTTTTAAACAAGAAAGAAGAAACACCTAATCAGAATATTTCTGGGTTAGAGTTTTTACGCAAAATTTTATCGGCTAAAGTTTACGATGTTGCCAAAGAAACAGAGTTAACGGAAATGACTAAGTTGTCATCATATTTCAAACAAAAAATTTATTTAAAGCGAGAAGATCAACAACCCGTACAATCATTCAAAATACGAGGCGCTTATAATAAACTGGCCAATTTAGTTAGCCAAGAAGATTCGAAGTCTTTTGAAATAAAAGAAGTGGTTGCTGCATCAGCAGGAAACCATGCTCAAGGGTTGGCACTTGCTGCAAGAAAATTAGGTATCAAAGCAACTATTTTCATGCCAATAACAACGCCCGAGATTAAAATTGATAGTGTAAAAAGGCTTGGTGGTAACGTAAAATTGATTGGCAAGAGTTTTGATCATGCACAAAAAAAAGCTCAATTATATGCAGAGAAGTATGATTTAAAAATAATCCATCCATTTGATGATGTTGACGTAATTGCAGGTCAAGGAACCGTCGCTCAGGAGTTATTAAAACAATTACCAAATACCGATAAAATTTTTATACCGGTTGGTGGCGGCGGTTTATTAGCTGGAATGGCTGTCTATTTAAAACAACTGTCACCAGAGACAAAAATTATTGGTGTAGAGGCTGAAGATTCCGCATGTTTAAAAGCGGCATTTAAAGCCAACCAACCAGTCGATTTAGACCACGTAGGTTTATTTGCCGATGGTGTTGCGGTAAAACGAATTGGCGAGCAAACTTTCAAGTTAATAGATAAATATTGTGATGAAGTCATAACCGTTAATAGCGATGAAATATGCACGTCTATTAAAGACATCTTTGAGCAAACGCGAGTGATAGCAGAGCCTGCTGGTGCTTTATCTTTGGCGGGCTTAAAAAAGTATAATTTACAAAATGAAGTAGAAGCAAGCCAAAAACAGATCGCTATATTATCAGGCGCTAACATGAGCTTCCATAATTTACGTTATGTTTCTGAGCGGTGCGAGTTAGGTGAGAAAAAAGAGGCAGTGCTAGCGGTAACAATAGCAGAAGAAAAGGGCAGCTTTAGAAAGTTTTGTAAAAGTTTAAATGGACGAGTCATCACTGAATTTAATTATCGTTATACAAACAGTAAGGATAATAAAAATGCGCATATATTTGTTGGTGTTAGATTAGGTGAAGAGGCAAATGAAAGGGATTTATTAATTAGTGAGCTAAGAAACTCAAGTTATCAAGTAGAAGACTTAACAGAAAATGAGTTAGCGAAATTACATATTAGATACATGATTGGTGGTGGAAGCTCTAACTCATTAAGAGAACGAATATTTCAATTTCAATTTCCAGAATATCCTGGCGCATTAGAGGCATTTTTAAATACCCTAGGCGAACTTTGGAATATATCACTGTTTCATTATAGAAATCACGGAGCCGCTTTCGGACAAGTTCTAGCGGGTTTTGAAGTTGAAGACAACCAGCAACTAGAGTTTTTTAGGCATTTGAAAGAGTTAGGTTATGAGTGGGAGGAGGAGACCAATAACTTAGCTTATAAAGCCTTTTTATAAATTTCTCATCAAGATATACAATTGTATTTCAGCAATAGCTGAGACTTCATCTTACTGCATTTAATTTGGTATAACTTTTAGTCAATATCAACCACAAAACGAGTATTAGAGTTTATCCAAGTGGACTCAACGTTCCACTTGGTTTTCTATTCAGAACATGAGTATAAATTTGTGTTGTACGAACGTCTGAGTGGCCTAGCAACTGTTCGAATGTCAGTTCCAGACTTTTCCAGTAAATGGGTGGCAAAAGAGTGCCTAAAAACGTGAGCTGTCACCTTCTTATTTACCTCCTTTTCCCCTACCAATTTTCCCATCATCAATCACACTTTAATAGCCAATATCTGCTGATTAAAAGGAGACAGATGATGTCTAGTTTACGTCAACAAATGATTGAGCTTATAGTGCTCAATGGTCTAGCAGTGAATACTCAAAAAGCCTACCTTCATCATATTTAATGGCTCTTAAAGATAATCAAGTCAGTTTAAAATACCGTGATTATCATGATGGCAAAAGCAAAGTCATGAAACTCTCCAGTGAAGAATTATTGAGACGTTATGCGCTTCACATTCTGCCTAAAGGATTTATGCGAGTTCGCTATCATGGTTATTTAGCTAATGCCGTCAGAGCGGAAAAGCTTCAGGTAATTCGACGAGCATTAAAAGTCGTCAAGGTAAAAACTGAAGATAAAGAGCTAATCGTTAAGGGAAATCCTTGTTGTCCTGATTGTGGTAAAAACCGTTGGTATTATGTGGGCGTCATTAATCGCCTTCACGGGAAACCTGGATGACGATATTAGAGTGAGTAAAAACAGTGAATTAAACACGGTGGTTAACTGTGGACGCTTGCTTGCGCTCAACCTCAAAATCAGGCTATCTTAGTACTTAAAAGAGTCGTTATTGATGGACGGAAAGTGCAAGGAAAGGCAAAAACGTCATAAAATCCTGCCGAACAGAGAGCTATTACTTAAAGTACTCTGCTCTCGAATAAACAAAAACCATTAATAGTATTAAACAGCGTGCCAACGCGGCACAGCTCAACAGAGATTTATATTGATTGAAAATCAACATAAATACTTTAAAGTTATACGTCAGGAGTTACCTTGCACATATTCATCAAAATTATATCTAGTGTTGCCCTCATAGTATCTTTAGGCTGGCTTTATTTTGAGCCAAATTTTGAACCATTATTGACTTCGGTAGTGTCATTGTCTGCTCTTGTATCATCTTTTATGCTTGGAAAAAAAGTTAAGGATGATAATGAAAAACAAGACCAAAATGTTAGTGATAATTCATCTGGAATCCAAGCTGGTGGTAATGTAACAATAAACAATTCAAGTAAGGATGCTTAATGTTAGGTAAAAACCAAGATCAACACGTAGCTGAAAACTCAACAGCTATTCAAGCCACTGGAAATGTGGTTGTAAATAACGGCTTGTCTGTTACCGAAGTAAAAGATTTATGTTTGCTCTTCCTACGGGACAATTTTCCTGCACTACGAGAAGAGGCCCTTCGAGAAGCTGAAGTTAATGTTAGAGCGTTCGCGCAAGAGTTGGAAGATAAGATCGCACAAAATTCGCAGTTTATTACCTTAGATAAGTTCAAAGACCCAGATGTTCAAGCTGCTATAAATGACGCAGTCCAAGCAAGTGCTAGAAGAGGAAAAAAAGCCAATACAAACGTTTTGGTAGATTTGATAACACAAAGAGCTTCTGTTTCTGACAATGATTTTAAAGATATTGTATTATCCGAGACCTTTCTTGTTGTTCCAAAACTTACTAAAGAGCAAATATCGTATTTGTTCTTTATTCATTATATGACTCATTGTGGTATGAACGGTTTGCAACATATATCACAATTAGAACACAATTCACGTTTGGCTTTAAATGCTGTTTCACCGGGCTTTGGTTTATCTGACTCTCAAAAGCGACATATACAATTTGCTGTAACCTGCTCAATCGCATCAATGATGCATATATATATGATGGGTGGATTAATAGTTTATTTAAAGGTTTGGGGTATAAAGATAAATTTAAATTTAAATCTGATGTTGCTCAGTTCAGTCCATCAACGAAAAAATTACTTGATGAGTTTGATAATAATCGCAGTTTTTTGCCTGAGGGTCTCATTTTGACCCTTAGCTGACTTTTATGGGTATCAGAATAATTATAGTAACTTCATAGATAGCAGACATTCGAATTAACTTTAGATATTCTAATCACTGATATGTTTTGTGGGGTCCATTGATTGGTGTAGTACGTCTATGACATCGATATGAGTTGGCTGGATTTTGTAGTAAATGGTATGAGAACCTATAAAGTCACTGTGATATCCTACTTTTAAGTCTTCTCTGATAATTCCACGTGACGGATTTTCAGCTAATGCTTTCATCCGCTTGCGGATATCTGTCAGGTATTGCTTTGTTCTTACCTTACCAAAATTTTCTGTTGAGTATATTTGTATATTTCTTAAATTGTTTTGAGCTTCAGTTGATAAAATATATTTAGACATCAGCAATTAATTCTTGCATAAAGGGATCACCATCAACGCCTTCGCCTCGATTGAGTTGTGCTTCTCCAATGGCAAGTTTATTTCGGAGGAGATCGAGTTTGGCTTCATGCTCTTCAAGCAAACGTAGCCCCGCTCTCACCGCTTCACTCGTTGATTCGAAACGTCCTTGCTGAATTTTGCCTTCAACAAAACCAGCAAAATGCCGACCCAATGTTACGCTTGTATTTCTTTGCATAATTCACCTCGTTTGAGTATTACATATTAATACAGGTGGTTTGGTAGTGTCAATTGAAAAGAAGAACGGGTACAGATAAATTATTGGAGTTGTATTTACATTAATGAGAGCTTATGACCCAAAACAGCCGGTCAGGAACAAAGAGAATTACACTGCAAAATTACCTGGAACGGTCATTCTAGGTCGAATAAAACCCTGTTTATTAGCAATTAAGTGAAGCAAATGCTGCATACTACGCTTTGGAATGTCCTGAAGAGCCTAGTAATGCTAGGGTATCTCGTGGTGAGACCGAACAATATTCGATATAAAGTGAAGTAATAACGCTTGCAAATTGAGTGTGGCTCTATAAACTCATGATTTTAAACAATTTAATATTTTTGCTCAGGAAATTACTCCATTACTTGTGGTTTACTGAACAGAATAAGCTGTTAGTTGCCCTAGCCAATCGAGGTAGTATGGATACTCTTAATGTAAAGTCGACATCATGGAAAACTGCAACCTCAGATCCAATTGAGATTAGGTTAAAGGAGTCTGTTCGATTAGTTTTTGTTCCAACAATTATAGATAATGACAATGATAAAGATGCATGTGTTAAAGGTCACTTTGTATATCAAAAGAAAAAGAAAGCGGATGAATGGGAAGATATTAGGGAACTTAACTTATCCCAATTACGTCCTGGTGAAGGTGTTAAATTAGAATTAAAATCAGGAGAATTATTAGGTCTACTTCGAAACCTTTCTGGTTTATATAAATTGCATCGCAAGGATGGTATTCAAAGAGGTACTAATCAGTATGTTAAGTTTAATGGATCATTAGATGGGTTAAGTAATGCAACAGATGAAGACTTAAAGCAATTTATAGAATTAAGTTCTGATAATGCTATTGGTGTTTTTAAACGTATTGCTAAATGGTTATCAAATATTGAGCATGCAGATAAAGTGGTTCAAAGCCTCGAATCATTACCTCCTGAAAGCCTAAAACAGATTAATGTAGTTGCTGGCTTAACTGTTTTAAAAAAATCGATTCAAGTTTGGCTTAATAATCAGAGTCATTCCGATGAAGAGTTTTGGCAAAGAGAATTAACTAGTAGTTCATTTGTATTATCTCAAATCTTTTCATTCCCAGTGGTTGTAGTAAAAGAAAAGGCATACATAGGCGGGAAAAGCTTTACAAATCAAGGTGGCAATATAGTAGACTTTTTATACAAAAATAAGTTAACTAATAATCCTGCACTCATAGAAATAAAAACACCGACAACTAGGTTAATTGGTTCCTCTTATAGACAAACTTTTAACATGTCTACCGAGCTTACAGGATCAACTAATCAAGTATTAAACTACTCAAATTCAATCATTCAGCATTACTCTTCTATCGTAGG
>JBLIBL010000010.1:0-61578 GCA_047633355.1 Polaribacter sp. | reverse complement strand
TTTTTTCAACCCAAGCTTGTCCACATAAAATACCGCTTTCTCTGCTAATTAGCCTTGCGCTTGCTCTGGTATTTTTTTGAATCAAATTTGCTGTGATATCTAAATTTTCAAATATCAAAGCCAGATCTAGGTCAGAATCATTAATATTTAGGCCTAAATCCTCTAAAAGTGCCGTTCTACAGCTGTTGTTAATTTCTGATTGTAAGTTTGCTTGGAAAGAATAGTTTTGCAAAATAAATATATCGATTGAGTGATCCAAATTAAATCATATTTTAGCAAATGATATATCAATAGTTCTAGGTTTAATTTTGATTCAACTAACCATTTATGCATCAAGTAATTTTTACTCAAGCCGATGATAATTATTGAAGCTAATAGCTTATAAAAATATCAACCTAAAATGTTTAAATTTTGAATAGCGATTGCGATCTCTATCACAGTTTTCAAGGTAACATCTTTGCTAAAGCTGGTAATGTGATGAATTGTGTATTTGATCACAATGTAAGCCGATTTAATAAGCTATAAATGTTGAAGAGGGAAAGCCTATTTACAATAAGTTAAGGCAAAACCCTTTTGGTTCTTATCCGTATTTTGGTCTATAGTTAATTTGATGCTTATAAAGCTCTGTAATGGATTGCAAGGTTAGAGTTTAAATAGGATGGAAAGGCCTATTTTATTTGTATCCGTTCGTATTTGAGGTCTTTTTTAAGTGAGTAGTAGAAGCCATGTAGTTCATTTTTCTGCGAGTCGTGTTGGTAAAAATAACTCTCGCAATGATTTATCAACGGAGTACAGAGCGTTGCCGGTTTTAATTAAAAATATTCAGAATATCTTTGTAAACCAACTTGAGATTAAATTGATCACAATGCTCAATACGGCTGATGATCGGTTATTTGATATGGCTGAAAATAGCTTTAACAATGCTCAGTTTGATGCAATGCGTTTATTAAGAGTTAAACGAGAAGGGCTAATTAATTGCTTTAAAAAAGAGCTGCATAATAATTTCAAACAAGCTTTAGGTCGTTTAGATAGCCAAACTGAAAATTATGATAACGTAGAAACTTTATCGTTTGAAAATATAGCATTGGTAAAAGACGATGACCTAGAAGAAAATATTGCTACCGATGGCATGGTGAATAAAGCTAAAACAAAAAACCAAGATGCGCTAGAACACATTAGAGTCAGAATTGACACTTTAATTGCTGATCAAACTATTGATGAACAAAATAACCCTCTTGAACCCGTTTTTATTTGTGACGCATTTCGTACCGCAACTCAAACTTTAGATTTAGATATTGCATCGCTTTTAATTATTTATAAATTATTCGACCGCAGTGTTGTTAGTGAGCTAAACGATGTTTATAAAGAAGTGAATGACTATTTTATCCAAAAAGGTATTTTGCCGGATTTAAAATCACAAATTAAACAACAAGCCAAAAAAAATGCCAGGACGACTCAATCGGTTAATCAACAAAATAATGAATACAATGGCAATAATGCATATCAAGAGTTAGAACAGGGTAATGTTCAAACTAGCTCTGAAGTACAAAATCATCAAGGTTCAGTAGTTAATCAAGACAGTGTTTGGAATGTTTTACAGCAGTTAATGACTGACCGTCGGGTCACCGAGCAACAAGTTAACCTGCAAAATGGCGCGCAGATCCCGATGATGGATTCTATGGCTAACAATCCTCAAAATCGTCAACCGGTTGATACACAACAACTGATCTCAGCACTATCTAGTTTACAAATAAACCAATTACAGAATACTATTACTAATAATGTGCTCGCTGTGCAAGCAATAAACAATGTTGATTTAAGAGCATCGATTGGCCAACAAATACCAGAATTAAAGTCCGCGGTAGAGCAAGGTGCACTTGGGCAATACAACGAAGATATGATTGATATTGTCTCAATGCTTTTTGATGTTATTTTAGAAGATACCGATCTGAGTAGCGAGTTAAAAGGAGTGATTGCTCGGCTGCAGATCCCGATGTTAAAAGTCGGTCTTGTAGATAAATCATTCTTCTCTAATCGAAAGCATCCTGCAAGGGCATTGTTAAATGAGTTGGCACGTGCGGGATTATCTTTAGATGCGAAAGATGTATTAGCTAATCCAATGTTTAATAAAATCTCAGAGACGGCAAATGTTATCATTAACGACTTTAGTGATGATGTTTCTCTGTTTGAGAATTTATTAGAAGATTTCTTAGAGTCTAAGAATCTCAATGATCGTAAATCGAATATTATTGAAAAAAGAACAAAAGAAGCAGAAATTGGCAAAGCAAAATCTGAAACTGCAAGAATTGAAGTAAATGTCAAACTACAAGCTATTTGTGACGGATTTCAGCTTCCTGACGTTGCTAAATCACTACTCAAGAGTGTCTGTTCGCATACATTATTATTAGATCGTTTACAGGAAGATAAGGATAGTTGGAAAAGACATGTTCGAATTGCAAAACTATTGATTTGGAGCGTTCAACCGATCAAAACCGCTGAGCGTTTGGAAAAACTAACCAGTAAAGTCCCTATATTACTCAAGAGTTTACGGAAAGATATAGAAGCAATATCTATTTCACCTATTGAATCAACGCGTCTTTTGGATGAGCTAGAATCTAAGTATCGCAATATAATTGAGTACGCAAGAGAATATATTAACAGTGAAACAAAAGAAGATATTCTAAGACTTCCTGCTATAGGTATAGAGCATAATATCGGATTGAGTGGAAACGATCTGGAAGATATAGATGGTAACAATTCTGAAATTGAGATTGTTTCTTCTGAAGCATCGGTTGAAAAAATAGAGTCAATTGATAATTCTATTCAAGAAGATACTGATCTTGAAGGTGCGATCTTTGAAGAGATTGTTATTGAAGATGTTGGATTCTCAAAAGTAGAAACAGGGCAGATTGAAACCGGCGTTTCTTCAGAGCCTATTCATATCAATCCTGAGATTCGTGAGAGAGTTGAAGAGTTAAGGGCCGGTAGCTGGGTTGAATTAATGATTGATGAAGAATTTAAGCGTTGCAAATTGGCAGCAAGAATTGCTTCAACAGGGAAGTACATTTTTGTCAATCGTAGTGGTATTAAAATGGCTGAATTTTTAACCCACGACTTGTGTGTTACACTTCAATTAGAGAAACTGAAAATTCTTGATGATGATGCTCTTTTTGACAGAGCTTTAGAATCGGTTATATCCAATTTACGAAATATGAAGGCAGAAGCATAAATAAACCCAATTCCCAAACCTCCATTTTTTCTTATTCTCGTTCATCAATCGAGAATGGTTGGCTGTCTAACGCAAAGTTATCAGCCTGCAATCATTTTGATAGTCGCCCTAAAGATACTGAAATTTCCCTCCTTGTGATCCACAATATTAGCTTGCCTTCAGGTGAGTTTGATAATTGTCATGTTGAGGATTTTTTTGCTGGCTGTTTAGATGTGGGTCAACACTCCAGTTTTCAATATATAGAAAGTCTAAGAGTATCATCCCACCTATTTATTCGCAGAAATGGTGAAGTTATTCAATTTGTGGATTTTACCAAACGTGCGTGGCATGCCGGTGTTTCTAGTTTTAATGGTGTTAATAAATGTAATGATTTTTCAATAGGCATTGAGTTAGAAGGTACCGACTATATTGAATATACCAATCTTCAATATACAAGCCTTTCAGAAGTGACAAAATTACTGATGAATGCATACCCAAAGATTACCAATAAACACATTTGCGGACATTGTGATATTGCACCAGGACGTAAAACAGATCCAGGTGAGGCATTTGATTGGAAAAGATATTTAAAATCGTTTTAGTCATTTTTAAGTGAATGTTTTATAGCAAAATGAAATGATTATTGGATACGTGTTTCTCATAGTGAGAATAGTGTCTCAAAAAACCAAAATACACTTATTCAACCCGGTCTTTTCCAATAGAGAAATGAGCCTGAAGTAAGTTAAGTCAATTAGGCTCTTTTTTATTCTGTTCAAAGGTCTGTTTGTATAATTTCATTTTTTCTTTTTGAAATTTGAAACTGTGTCACTTCATCAAGGCGTTAATATAATACACGCCTTTGACTTTATCTAAGTCACCTTGTTGAACGGTATCGATCCGAATGTAACCCGGCTCATGATTGGGGTGAGGTTTACGTCGCTCACTGATGGCGATGTGTCTAGGTTTGGTTTTGTCAAAGTTTCTTCGCTGAGTCGTTTAAGTTTTTGAGCCTCTTAAATTGTATAGGTGAGACAACGAAAGTTGTGCTAAGTTTTTGTACACTTTTTCATCATAAATTTCATAAGCACGCTCACAAAGCTTTTTAACCGTATGCCCACTTCATATTGGACAATACTTCGCTTTTACCTTGTAGCGTTAACATGTTGCTCATACAGCGTGTTGTAAAGAGTTTTGTCTTTATCATTCATGGTCTTCTTCAGACAGCCAATGCACCTCCTTAATTGAAGATCCATTAAAAGTATGGGTGATGATGACCTTCTCCGCGTTAGCGGCTGCGTTAAACAATATACTATTTATTATAATAAATACAAACCATTGCTAATGTTTTTTTCGAATTAAAAAAATAAAAAAGACAAAATTTGTTCTAAACGAAGCTAGACTTATAAAGATAATACTACTACCTTTTAACTCATTAAGATGGAAGAAAAATCTACTTGTATCGCTTATTGACACCCAACAAATATACAGAGAAAGGTTAATTATGAATACCAATACCTCCCCATTTGAGTCATGTTATAAAGTTTGCGTTAACGTATCTATTTTATTTTTTACATTGCTGCTATCAATGTTTGTTAGTATAACTGCTAGCTCAGAAGA
Source organism: Polaribacter sp. (assembly GCA_047633355.1). Classification (GTDB taxonomy): domain Bacteria; phylum Pseudomonadota; class Gammaproteobacteria; order Enterobacterales; family Kangiellaceae. Next base: position 56,753 of record JBLIBL010000010.1, on the reverse strand, counting down.
AGCTGTAAGTGAAACTAATATTTTTGGTGCGGCTGCTATAGTCGATTATTCTATCGTAAGCGGTGGTATAGAGGATGGTACCACTTTAAGAGGCTTATTTGGGCTTAGTTTGAATTCGGATTTAGAAAAATACACGTCTATTAAGGGGTTATCCATATCCATCAATTATTCAATAAAAAGAGGTGATGAAGGCGGAGACTTTTCTGGTGATATTCAAGGTTTTTCAAATATTGACGCTGAAGACCACACAGAATTTTCGGAAGTATATTTCGAGCATCAAGTTAACGATAACTTTAAATATAAAATAGGCCAAATGGATGCAAATGCTGAGTTTTCTTATGCAGATAACGCGGGAGATTTTATAAACTCTTCTATGGGATTTAGTCCAACGGTTTTTACATTACCGACTTATCCAGATCCAGTATTAGCATTTAATGCTTTCTATGAAATATCAGATAACGGAGGCCTTAGTTTTGGTTATTTTGATGGCACAGGAGGTGAGTCTAACTTTGACGATGCTTTTTGGGTATTGGAAGGGCATTATCAATACCAAACTGATAGCACTATTAAATTGGGCTATTGGTCGCATGATGGAGAGTTTGACACTGTTGAAGGCCCAGTAGAATCAGGAAGCGGGGACATCTATTTGATCATTGATCATACCATTTCAGATAAGTATGGTTTTTACGTTCAATTTGGCAATGCCGATTATCAAATTTCTGAGATTTCTAGTCATTTTGGTGCGGGTTTTGTGTGGAAACAACCATTTAAAGGCAGAAGCGACAGTTCCTTTGGATTCGGTCTTTCTCAAGTTGAACTAGGCTTTGAGGCCGGTAGCGAACGAGCAATTGAATTCTACTATCGATGGGAATGGAATGAATATTTAGTGGTAAAACCTAACCTTCAATTTATTTTTGAACCGTCTGGCATCAATGACAATGCAATTGTTTTTACAGTGAGGTTTGAATCAGAAATATAAGGTTAAAAACTATATTACATCCTCAAAGCGTAAGATTTTCCATTGGTAAGAGATTATTTTTCGCGATTGTTGGCGTTATTAAAGTTGAGCATCAATTTAACCGATTTATCAAAATAAAAATTAACACCTAATGAATTTATATTAACGACTTGCTCTTCTTTTTTTAAGTTGTGCTCACTATTTGGGCAAGTCAGTTCAATTGCTCCTGAGGTATATTTTGGTTTAAATGCGCTAAACTCTCCCATCTTATATCTATGAGCCTCAACATTAATGCGATAACCAAATTACCAATAATACCCATCATAATTTCTAATGCATTGCTTGGTTTCAATTATCTTAGCGGATTGAACTTCACTCACAAAAGATAATCCATCTTTTTGAATGATAAATTCCGATCCAATGTAAGAAAAATATCATTGGACAGTAAAATATAATTGGACAGTCATGTATTGGAGTTAATTCATGTTTTCAGGTACACTAAATTCTATAAAAATTTGGAAAAAATAGGTTAATAAGCTATGAAAATCGCAAGAGAACAACTTATCGACTTAACCCACACACCTTATTATCATTGCATTAACCGTTTTGTTAGACGGGCTTGGCTTTGTGGTGATGATCCAATAACCGGTAAAATTATGATGGTTAAAATATAATTAGACAGTCATGTATTGGAGTTCTCCTCATTCAAAGATATTGCCAAGTTAAGAGTATTAACCTACCTATTTATTCGCAGAAATGGTGAGGTTGTAAAGTTGTTGATTTTAATAAACGTGCATGGCATGCAGGCGTTTCTAGCTTTCAAGGTATTAAAAATTGTAATGATTTTAAATAGGAATAGAGCTTGAGGGCACAGATATTCTTGAGCATACCGACTCTCATTATAATAGCCTTAATCAAATAGCAACATTGTTCATGAAAAATACCCAAAGATAACGAATGAGCGTATATGTGGGCATTCGGATATTGCTCCAGGACGAAAAACTAATTCAGGAGAATTCTTTGACTGGGGTCGATATTTAAAATCGTTTTAGTCATTTTTTCTTAATCGTTTTATTCATTTAGTCGGGCAGATAGGTAAAAGGATTTTATAATGATTAAAGATGCAATCCTGTTTCCATTTAAAGGCGCTAGCTTAATTGCATTGATATTTTTTTGCATCACTATTCCTTTACTAGTTACAACAATGACATTGACTTACATGTTAACAGGTGGTCAACCATTATGGATGATATCTATTCCCGTTCTTTATATTCTTTTGTTGGGTTTGATTAACTTTTGTCACGCCATTATAAGATCTAGTATTCAACTGGAAAATTTTGACATTCAATTCAAACTAGGATGGATGGCGCCAAATCAAAATACATCTGCAACGAGGACTATTTTATTTATTGCCTTTGGTGTGCTTTGTTTCAATTTTTTGCCCAGTATTTTTTCGAACTTGATTATCGCATTTATTATTATTTGTTCACCTGCGTGGCTCTTGATTTTAGCTTTGGAGCATCGTTGGATACAGGCATTGCGAGTGGACTTATGGGTTAATACGATTAAAACTCTTGGATACTATTATTGGGTATTGTTTGCTGGGTTAGTCTTATTTTTAGCCGGAATTTATTATTTCTTGATGGTGGAAGGAAGTTTTCTAAATCTTGTTTTCAGTATTTATTTGATTATGGTCTATCATCGATTTATTGGGGTGGTATTAAGAAAGCAAGAATCCTTTGTCAACGTGCCCGATAGTTGGGAAATGACTTATGAGGCAAAAAGCCAAACGGTTAAGCGACCCGAGCTTGCAAAGTGTCGACGTATTATTCAATCGATGAATAAAAATGAACCTGTTGTAATTGTTGCTGATAAGTATCGTTTAATGATGACCAGACAGAAATACGAAGATGGCGAGCCTTTTTTTATAGCGTTAACCTTTTTAGATAACTCTGAGCACGCTATTAAGTATTGTGAGCACTATTTGCCTTTTTTGTCGACTACACGAGATATTAATCCTAGTCATTTAAAAGATGTTATCGATTATTGTTTAAGCCAAAAAGAAAATTATTTACTCAAAAAAGACTATCAAAATGTGATGCTAGCTACATTGCTTTGGAATAATTCACTGCTGGAGCAAGGCGATTTGATATGCGATGCTTTTTTGCAAAAAAGCATCGATTCAGAGTTTACATCAGCTATGGTTGAAGCAAAAAGCATGGTTGTAAGAGACTAATCAATGGTAAAAGTGACCATACTCTCTCCATTGTGTGAGAAATTTATTTAGAATTAGTTGATGACACCGAAAAAGCAATAAAAGCAGGCCATCGCGCTGCAATTCATGATAATCTGAAACAAATATTAACGCGACTTAGTATTAATCCTGTTCATTGGGTTTCAATAGTACCTACTTACAAACACTCATTTGGTAAAGTGCTTGGCTCAATATCCCTGTTGGATGAGTGGCGTAACAGAAACAATCAATGAGTAGTAACTAATGTTCAATGGCTAGAAGGAAATAAAATAACTAGAAAGTTTTACAATTAAAATTAAGCCCCTAACCTGAAAGTTAAACCTTTTTTATATTTAAATTATCTGACAGAATTTAGGATTTCAGGTATTATCACAACACAATATTAACCGCAAAATTAACAGTTCTGCATATTCGGTTTTTCTTTCATTATGATATTACTCAGTCTAATTATTGTTTTATCTTTAGAGTTCCATTTTAAAATAGGTAGTGATTTTAGGGGCGCTAGAGACTTCAGCTGGTTTAAAAGCTTTCAAAACAAACTATTTGAACTATTTTCTGCTCATAGCTTTTTTGAAGGTTGGTTAGGGATAGCTTTAATACTGTTACTTCCACCGTTAGTTTTGATGGGATTTGTTAATTTATTTGATGGTGTTATCTATTGGTTAGTCTATTTACTCGTTTCAGTTTGCGTATTATTCTTATCTTTTGGACCTGAGAGTCTAGAAAGTAGTTTAAAACCTTATTTTGACGCTGTTGAGAATGACGAAGTGGAATCTGCTTTTTATCATAGTCAAAGTGTCTCTAGAATAAAAACGCCTAAAACTAACGAAGGTGAAGAAACACCTGTCGATTTAAATGTTCCCGAATTTGATGAATTAGTAAGAAATACTACTAGACATATTTTGATAGAGAGTCAAATTCGGTATTTTGGTGTGATTGTTTGGTTTATTTTCTTTGGCCCCTTTGGCGCTTTGTTCTATCGTTTATCACACATATATTTAAATCATTGCCAAGAAAGTGAATTTGATGAGCACACACCATTAATGGAAAGTGCTATTCACTGGATTAATTGGATTCCCGCTAGAATTACCAGCTTATTATTTTTATTGACGGGTGATTTTGTTAATGGATTTTATCGAATCAAAGAATACCTAACCGACGCTTTAGCTGATAATTGGCAACTAATTGCTGAAACTGGTATCGCTGCACAAAGTTTAGACCGTGGTATATCAGAGCGAAATGTTGATGAAAATACCAAAACGGTGGAACTTGTTTGTCGTACAGCTATCATCTATTTAGTTTTTGCTGCTCTTGTTGCGACGTTGAGTTAACGGTTAATATATTCTGAATATACAGGAAATAGCTACTTGCAAAACACTACTAGTACAGGTAGTATTGCTGGTTCTATAATATGCAATTCCTAACAGGAGCACTCCAATGGCAGTGGTAACTTTATTTATGTCTGATCGCGATCCTAAAAAAACTTTCACAGATAAAAGAGAAGCAGATAACTACGATAAAATGCTTGAACTAGCTGAGAATGTCAGCTTATGGATGGAAAAATCTATAAAAGGTTTAAACGAAGAGCAAATTGAAAGCATCGGTATGTTAATCGCTGAAAATAAGGATGCTTTAGCAAAAGCAATAAAAGGCAGGCCAGAATCTTTATTAGAGTCTGATGAGCCAGCTTCAGAAGGTTTAGATGATAAAAAAGTGACAAAAATATCGTCTTAAAAAAATCTTTAAATAACTAACTAGATCTAAAAGGACAATAAATGAGTAACAAGTACGAATCATTAGAGCAAAAAGCAGCATACGGTATTGGCATGAATATGGGCGGGCAACTTCTAGGGCAGTCATTTGACGGTTTAGAAATTGAGCTGGTTGCACAAGGCTTAAAAGATGCCTTTTTAAAAGCCGACGCAGCGGTGACTCAAACAGAAATTCAAGCAGGTTTTGAACATGTTACTCAATTAATGAAAAATAAGCAGCAAGAACAATCGAAAGGCAAGATTGAAGTAGGTAAACAATATTTATCGGATAATGAGAAGAAATCTGGCGTTACCGTGACGGACTCTGGTCTTCAGTACGAAGTGATCAATGAAGGGGCGGGCGATATACCTAAATCAACATCCAAAGTTAAGACGCACTATCACGGTACACTACTCGATGGTACAGTCTTTGACAGCTCTTACGACAGAGGCCAACCAGCAGAGTTTCCAGTTAATGGTGTCATCGCAGGTTGGACAGAGGCACTACAATTAATGCAAGTTGGTTCCAAATGGAAATTAACCATACCTCATGAATTAGCTTACGGTGAAAATGGTGCGGGCGGTTCTATTGGACCTTGTGAAACGCTTGTGTTTGATATTGAGTTAATTGAGATTATAGGTTAATCCTTTAAAGTTAGTTATTCAAAGAAAAATAGCCTGAGACTAGGCTATTTTTATTCTGACGACTTTCATTACATCGAATTCTAAACCAGCAACCATTTCTGTTTGTGGATAATAGGTTAAATTGACTCTTTGACCTTTATTTAGGCTTTTATATTTAGTTTTACGTTTATATTTAAAAGGTACATCACAGCCTTCGATCATAATTGAATTGATAAACCAATCTCCACTTTCTCTTTGAAGGTGAGAAATAATTGTTTTTTGCTCTGAATGAGTCAATTGGTTATGGGTTTGAATTAATTTGTCAGAATCAGTTTGCATGGATTTAACTATACTAATTAAAAAACGGAATAACAGTAAAATAGGCAAGAAGACTAGCAAATATAATTAATACTGAAAATTTAATAGGTGAAGTCATAAAATAATTGATTCTCGATATTTGCTGACCCGATTCCTCCAATTTTAACCTCTTTTCAGTCACTTCCTGATAGCGCTCAATTTGGTATGCTTGGATCAGTGATTTAGCTTCATCTAACTGAGAATCATCTTTAGTCCACATGCCAGAAAATCCAAACCCCCACCTGCCGGAGTCTGTTTCATAGAAGAATATTTCAGCATCATCTAAAACTTGACGGACTTCATTCGCTTCGTCTTCTGGAACGCTATTTAATTTAAAAAGTAGGTGTGGCATTTTGCTCTAAACCATATTTTATAAAAGGGGTATTATAAACAAATCTAACCGCATAAAAAAGCCGACTGGAGAATTGACTACCAACCGACTAGGAATTGTTACTTGCATTGGATTAGTTTTTTGCTAAAAAGGATATTGCAAATAACTAGTAGGTAGAATACTTGTATTTAACTGAACGGATAGTCAATACTCAACATTATAAATCAAAAGGTTTACACAAATAAAATAAAGGCTTAAGAATTCTGTAAAATAAAGAATTGTTCTTTAAGTGACAAAATATGCTCTTCCCAATATCGAGTGGTATTAAACCAAGGGAAATTATGCTTAAAACTAGGGTCTTCCCAACGTCTTGCAAGCCAAGCACTGTAATGTAACATTCGGATCGCTCTTAATGGTTCCATGATCTTAAATTGTCGATCGTCAAACTCCATAAAGTCTTCATAGCCTTCTAATAAGTGGTTCCAAAGTTGCCGATTTGAAGCGTCATTAATTAACATCCACAAATCTTGAATGGCAGGTCCCATTCGTGCATCATCAAAATCAACAAAGTGAGGGCCATCATCTGTCCACAGAACATTGCTTGGGTGGCAATCTCCATGTAGTCGAATCAAAGGATATTTGCCTACTTCGCTAAACCTTTGCTGACTGAGTTCGATAAGTTGAGTTGAAATGGCATCATAGGCTGGTATTATATGAGTGGGTAAAAAATCCTTCTCTAGTAAATACTTAGCACTGTCCTCAGCAAATGTTTTAACAGTTAGTTCAGGGCGATGTTGAAAGTCTTGGCTTTCACCTAACGCATGAATTCGTCCAATAAAACGTCCAATCCAAGTTAATGTTTCTTTGTCTTCTAGCTCTGGTGTTCTACCTCCGTGACACTCAAAAATGGCAAATCTAAAACCAGAGTACTCGAAAAGTGACTTACCACTTAAAATTAACGGTGGAATGACTGGGATTTCGTTTTCAGCTAGCTCTAAGCTAAACTGATGTTCTTCAAGTATCTGCTCATTTGACCAGCGGTTTGGCCGATAGAACTTTACAACATATTTTTTTTCATCATAATCACGAAATTGATATACTCTATTTTCATAGCTATTTAATGCTAGTAAAGCTGCTTGAGGTTCTATCCCCACAGATTCAACCGCATCCAGAACTTGGTCTGGAACCAATTTAAAAAAAGAATGTTGATTAGTATTTTGCATTATATTTTGTATTTTATTTATTGAATGAAAAAATAAGTTTAGTTAAAGCTGAATATTTGCCCATGCCATTCTTCGCCATAAAATCACGAACCACCCTAGTTGAAACAACCGATACAAACCTTGAACCAACCAAATAGCGGTTAAGCCCATGCCTAAATGAGGACCAATAAACCAAGCGATAGGTAGGAAGATAAGCCATTGGCATACAATGCTGACAACCATGACATCTTTTGTTGCACCGGCTCCCTGCAATGCTGACATTAGCACCAAATTAAAAGCATCAATAATGATAGCGATCCCAACAAGTTGAAGAGGTAAAGTCGCAAGTTTTATAACATTCTCGTCGTGGAGAAAAATGGCTAAAACATATTCAGGGATAAAAAACATAGGTAAACTAATTAAAGTGACAGAAATGGACGCTATTTTTGAAGTATCCCAAGCCCATTGATAAGCATCATCAACTTCTTTTCGGCCTAACGCCTGCCCGACTAGTGTACCTGCGCTCATACCAAATCCAATGGAAGGTAATATCGCAACTAAAGTTAAAGTAGTCAAAACATGAGCTGCGGCTAATTCATCGGTACCAATTTTTCCGACGATCCAAAATAAAAAGGTAAAACCCAAAGCAAAAAACAATTGTTGTAGCGATGCAGGTATGGAGGTTTTAACTAATTGTTTGACTGTTTCTAACTTAGGTAAATGTAAGCCAAAACCATATTGTTTAGTATGTTTAATGGTTAACCAAAGATAAATAAACATACCAACGTAAAGTGAAATTGTGGTGCCTAATCCAGCTCCTTTTGCGCCCAGTTCCGGAAACCCCCAATGGCCAAAAATCAAAACGTAATTCAGAAATATGTTGACTATATGCATTATCACTATGGTTATGAAGTAGAATTGCGTCATTTTTATAGCGCTTAAATAACCTCTAAAACTGAAGTTCATTCCAACCGCCATAATGCCAATTAAACGCATATCAAGGTATTCGCTGCCGACGGTAACAACGTTTGAATCATCATTTAAGAAGCCCATGATATTAAAACTAAAACGGGCCAAAAAATAAGATGTTGGGATAGCCGCGATTAAAATTAGAAGTAAGGCGCCATTGAGTGGATTGGCCGCTATTGACTCATTTCCTTCGCCAATTCTTCTTGCAACCATCGCTTGAACACCAGATGAAAAGCCCATAAACACAGCTGCAGCAACAAAATTGACAAAACTAGCTAGACCAACAGCTGCAAGTTGAACTTTACCCAGTTGACCAACCATTGCTGCGTCAACCAAATTCAATATGTTTTGCGACATCATTCCGCCAATGATGGGTAAGGCTATTTGTAATATTTGTGTAGAGCGATCTCGAGAAATCAAAAGGCAGATCCTTAGTAAAACTAGCTAAAACGAGTTTCAAGGTAGGTGGCGCGTATAAATAAAGTATAACATTGAAACGAGAGTCTAGTGGTTAATGTTGTTACATAAATTCGCTTATATTTGAATTGCAGATAACTTACAGGTATTTTCAGATATTTTGCATTTTAAAGAAGTTTTGGAAATGATTACACTATGCGTTATGATTCTTTTATTCGATTTCTACTTATATACTTGTACCGATGTACGGAACTTTAATGTTTAATAAAATGATCTCAACCTTTAGTCTTACTTACATGGTTTTTCTTTTTAGTTGCCTTTTTATCAACCTTAGTTTTATTTCACAAACGACGGCTTACGAAATGGAGGCACATCAAACAAGCCAGTTCATCTATCTGACAAGGCATGCTGAAAAAGATAAAAGTGTCAGTAAAGACCCTCATTTAACTAAAAAGGGAAGGTTGAGAGCTAAAAATTTGGTCAAGATGTTTCTGGACAAGGACATTAAAAGGATATATTCAACTAAATACGCTCGCACGCTGGAAACAGCTAACCCGTCATCTATAAAACTAGGTTTGAATATACAGACTTATGATCCAAGAAACCTCAAACAATTTGCTGAGTTGTTATTATCAACACCAGGCAATACAATAATCATAGGGCATAGTAATACGACGCCGAACTTAGTCAATTTATTGGGTGGGATTGCCGGCGCTAATATTGAAGAGTCAGAATATGATAGAGTTTATAAATTAAGAATAAATCATGGGAAAGTAGAGACAGAAATTTTACGTTCCTCAGCTAGCCAATTAAGGTAGCTGTTTTTTAAAAGCCACAATTCAATAGGAAAAACATGTTAGAAAAATACTTTGAAAGATTAATGTATGCCAGCCGTTGGTTACTAGCGCCAATTTATATAGGTTTAAGTTTAGGGCTATTGTTATTAGCGATTAAATTCTTCCAAGAGGTTTTTCATATATTTCCGGAAGTTCTTGAGACTAAAGAAACAGACCTAGTGCTTTTTATCTTGTCGATGGTTGATATTGCGTTGGTTGGCGGATTAATCGTAATGGTCATGTTTTCTGGCTATGAAAACTTCGTTTCACGATTAAATATTGATGAAAATGCTGAAAAACTGTCTTGGTTAGGTAAGCTAGATTCCGGTTCGTTAAAACAGAAGGTGGCGGCTTCAATCGTCGCTATCTCCTCTATTCACCTTTTACAAAAATTCATGAATATATCTTCTGAGAAATTATTAGAAAACAATGATTTCCAGGAAACGCAATTAATGTGGTATGTGATCATACATTTAACTTTCGTAATGTCAGCTTTGGGTATGGCTTGGGTTGATAAAATTAATCGCAGCTAATAAAAGATATTTGTATCAATTTATCGATTTAAGTCAAGAGAATGAAAATCAATCGCAAATCTTGTTGCAAATCATTCTCGTTTGCACTAAGCTCTTTTTAACTCGAACAAACCTGAAAAGTGCTGTTCATCAAAGGTGCATTAATATGAATTACAATTTAGCTGAACTCGCTACCAAACAACGGGCAAAAGTCGTTAGTTTAGGTGGCTCACGTAATGTGTTTAGGAAAAAATTGTTGTCTATGGGATTAACGCCAGGTATTGAGGTTAATATCCTTAGAAAAGCACCATTAGGTGGGCCAATTGAGCTAAGTTTGAGAGGTTTTTCATTAAGCCTTCGTCAAAATGAAGCACAAAACATAATAGTTGAAACTGTTTAAGCCTTACATTTTAAGTAAATTGTTATACAGCGCTAAACAGAATATATATAAACCATTTAATCTGACATACCATTCAATTATGTTGTACCTCTTGCAAATTTACAGAAGTATCATCCAAAATGCACACTAATCCAACAATCGCGTTATGTGGAAACCCCAACTCTGGTAAAACAACGTTATTTAATCTTCTTACCGGTGCAAAACAAGAAGTTGGAAATTGGCCCGGCGTTACCGTTGAGAAAAAATCTGGTTTTGTTAAATTATCTAAAAAATTCATTAAGGAATACCAAAATGACGGAACTTTAGGGGAATTAACTGGTGTGCAAGTAGTAGATTTGCCCGGAACCTATTCTCTTGATGCTGTTGATGAGTCAATTGCTTTAGATGAAAAAATCGCTAGAAATTATATATTATCTGGAGAGGCTGATTTAATTGTCAATATTATAGATGGCTCCAACATTGAACGGAATTTATATTTAACGACTCAGTTATTAGAGATTGGCAAGCCGTTAATCATTGTTATTAATAAAATGGATGTGGTAAAAAGTAATCAGTTGTTGATTAATATAAATAATCTATCTGAGCAAACGGGTTGCCCTATTTTTCCAATTGTTGCGAGTCAAACAAAATCGCGAGATCAACTTATTCAATTTGTTCTAAATCAGTTTGTACTAGACAAGTTGAAAAACAAAGTGTTAAAAGAGGAACAACAAAGTCGAACTTTGTTAAATTTTGATTCAGATTTAGATCTTGATTATCAATCGGTTTTAACGATTCTTGATAATAGAAACCTTAATCATAATGGTGTTTCAGATAATGACAAAAACTCAGTTTCAAAAAGCAGTAATCATTGGCTAGCAATTAAAATTTTGGAAGATCATCAATTTCCCATTGAAGAATCAATTGAAGTAGAAATTAGAAAAATACAAAGTAGTATAGCTGTAAAATATGGTGATGAAATTGATATTTTAGTAGCCGATGCTCGTTATAAAAAAATTCTTTGGTGGATTGACCATAGCATAAAAAAGAAAGGCGGTGTTTCCCGAACAACGTCTTCAATAATAGACCAAGTTGTATTAAATAAATATTTAGGCATACCTCTTTTTCTTTTTACGACTTACTTAATGTTTATGTTTACCATAGTTTTTGGTGGCGCTTTAATTGATGTTTTTGATTTAACAGCACAAGCTATTTTAGTCGATGGCGGAAGTGCGTGGCTCACAAGTCTTGGTTTTCCAGTTTGGTTAATTACGTTGTTAGCTAAAGGAGTTGGAGGTGGCGTGCAAGTTGTTTCAACCTTTATCCCAATTATTGGCAGTCTATATTTATTCTTAGCTATGCTAGAAGATTCCGGCTATTTAGCTAGGGGGGCTTTTGTTATGGATAGGTTTATGCAAGCTATAGGGTTGCCCGGTAAATCATTTATACCGTTAATGGTTGGTTTGGGCTGTACTGTCCCAGCTATTTATGCGACTCGCTCATTAGAGTATGAAAAAGATCGTATTATGACAGTAATGATGAGCCCTTTCATTTCATGCGGTGCTCGATTGCCAGTTTATATATTATTTGCAGCAATATTTTTTCCAGACAATGCTCAAAATTTAATTTTTGCGCTTTATTTAATAGGGATAGTCATTGCCATTTTGACCGGACTATTACTTAAAAAAACTTTATTAGTGGGAGAAAATACACCTTTTGTCATGGAACTACCTCCCTACCATATCCCAAGAGCAAGAAATGTATTAATTAAAACATGGGAAAAATTAATTTCATTTGTTTTGGGTGCGGGCAAGATGATTGTGATTGTAGTTGTAATATTAAGTTTTTTAAACTCCTTAGGCAGTGACTTAAGTTTCGGCAATGAAAATAAAGAAAAGTCTGTATTAACTAACATAGGTAAATCACTGACTCCTGCATTTAAACCTATGGGAATAAAAGAAGAAAACTGGCCTGCAACCGTAGGCCTTTTTACGGGACTTTTTGCTAAGGAAGTTGTAGTAGCGACTATTAATTCGCTTTATATGTCACAAGTTGAAAGTGAGCAACAAGAGGCCGTTTTTGATTTGAAGAATGAGTTAGGCATTGCATTACAAACAGTACCTGATAATTTTTCAGATATTGCAAACTCTTGGTTAGATCCTCTAGGGATAAATGTTGACGTCAGCAACAGACAAGCCATTGCGGATGATCAAGAAATAAACATTGGTTTATTTGATGTGATCAAAAATTCATTTGATGGGACTTTAGGAGCCTTCAGTTATCTTCTATTCATTTTATTATATGCTCCCTGTGTTTCTGCAGTTGGGGCTACGTTTAAAGAAACGGGCGCTCGTTGGACTATTTTTTCTGTTTTGTGGACAACTTTTTTAGCTTACAGTTTATCAACCATTGCTTATCAAATGGGGCAATTTTCTATTGCGCCATATTCCGCTAGTGCTTGGATTGCTTTCTTTATAACATTGCATATCATTAATATTTTATATCTAAAATATAGAGGGAAAAAACTAAATTCTAGTGTAGGCCGTGAGGCGACTGTCACATGTTGATCGAGATTAAAAATTTGTTGATTGAAAGAGAACAGGTTTCTTTAATGGATCTTTCTAGGCATTTTCATGTGAGCGAAACACTCATACTCAGCTTGTTAGAACGATGGAATAAAAAAGGTAGAATACAAACTACAGACACCAGTGGAATGTGTGGGAGTGGTTGTGGCTCTTGTGATGAATCCGAGGTATCCAAAATCACTTATCGTTGGAAACCTGTTGCAGAAAAGCCCATTTTTATTAATAAAAAATAACACGTAGAAAGATTCATCGGGTCAATATAAAATCTATTAAAAAGTACACTGCATAATCTCAAAATTCTTATATTTTATTTTATAGTTCTTATCATTTCACTTATATCAGAATTATCATCAAGACGTAAAGCATTAGTGTACTTATAACTCGTAAACGCCTGCACTTTAAACCACTGCTACTTCAGATATAAATAAATCTTTTGTTCGATTAGGAATGATTAAGATAAAAGAATTTTTGTTTGCTAAGAACTTCCGTTCTAATAAGCGTGATCTTTGTTACTAATTTAGGCATGATAGATAGATTCCTCTAAAGATAGATTAAATTATAAGGAAAATAATGCTAGCCGGCAAACTAAATAAAATGCGCGTTGAATTAACCAAAACGAATGAACCTAATTCGGTACCTGGTGCTAATGTTAATTATTATCTACCTTTAGGTGATCAAGAGGTATTTCTTAATCCTTATATCGGTAAAACGCTTCAACTTGAATTTGGTGGAAAAATAATTTGTAGCAACTGCGGGAAAAAAACAAAGAAAAGTTTTTCACAAGGCTATTGTTTTCCGTGTATGAGAAAGTTAGCACAGTGCGACATGTGCATTATGAAACCGGAAACATGTCATTATCATCTAGGGACTTGTCGAGAGCCCGAGTGGGGTAAAAGTAACTGTTTTGTTCCTCATTACGTGTACATATCCAACACATCAGGTTTGAAAGTTGGTATCACGCGTCATACTCAAATACCAATACGCTGGATCGATCAAGGAGCGACTCAAGCTAGCATTATGTTTAAAGTCGCCACAAGGCAACAGTCTGGTATGGTTGAAATGGCGTTTAAAGACTTAGTTGCAGATAAAACAAATTGGCGGACGATGTTAAAAGAAAATCAACCTAATCGAGATTTAATTTCTGAAGCCAAACAACTTAAATCTAAGTTAAGTAGTTCAATTGAAAAAATAATACAAACTTATGACAAAGGTCTCTTAGACCCAAAAGAATTAGGAGAGAACGACATAATCGCAAAAGAACAAGAAGTTGTTAGCATTAATTACCCAGTCTTAGAATTTCCAACGAAGATAAAGTCACATAATTTTGATAAGAATCCTTTAGTTGAGGGAACGCTAATGGGTATTAAGGGGCAATATTTAATTTTTGATACAGGTGTGATCAACATTAGGAAGTTCACCTCCTATCAAGTGTCTTTGACGGAATAAATTTAATATGCCGATCAAATGCATAGAATCTAAGGTTTTACGTTTGACTCAACAAAAATTTATGTTTATAGTCAGGTCATAGTGCAATTGTAAGTTAGTAATGCACTTTGTAACAAAGCAATTCCAATGGACTATTTTGTTGGAATTTGGAAAAAGAAGAAGAATTTCAAGCCGTTAGATAATAGTAAGTAAAATTACCGTCTAAAAGCTTCAACTTATAAGTGGCCAAATAAGTAAATTTTGATGGTTAGTTGTGAGATAAATAGTTTTAATTCAACCCTAAAAAATAACAATTAGGAATCCACATGCCAAATCGCAATAAAATAAATCTAATTAAGGCATCAGCGTTCTCGCTAGTCGCCTTGTTCATGGCAGGGAATGCAGCTATTGCAGGACCTTTCGAATCATCAGTCGCAATTGAAAAACAAATCAATAAGGATGCAGTTAAAGTTCAAGGCAAAGTTGACCGCTTTGCAGACCAAACCCTTGATTTAAACAGTGAGTATAAAGCGACTCTTCAATTGATTGATAGTCTTCGTATTTATAACAATCAATTAGAGTTACTTATTAAATCTCAAGAGACTGAAATGGCCGCAATTACTCGTGAAATGGCGACTATTGATGCGACTGAGCGTGGAGCAGTTCCGTTGATGAATGAAATGATTGCATCAATTGACAAATTCATTCAACTCGATATTCCTTTTAAGTTAAAACCTCGCGAAGAAAGAGTTAATAAACTTAAAAATTATATGATACGAGCTGATATTCCAAATTCAGAAAAATATAGAAAAATTCTTGAAGCTTACCAAGCTGAAATCGGTTATGGCGAAAGCATCGATGCTTATGAAGGGGTTATAAATATTGCAGGCGAAGAGGTTCGGGTTGACTTCTTACAAGTTGGACGCGTTGCTCTTGTATACTTAACTTTAGATGGTGCAAATGCTGGTTATTACAATATTGCCACAGGGAATTATGAAGCGCTAGATAGCGATTACGTTCGCTCAATCGAACACGGTATCAAAATGGCAAACAAACAAGCAACCATGAATCTTATCGAACTTCCAATCCCTGCAGCGAAGAGGGCTGAATAATGAAAATTAATAAAATAATCGCCAAAACTGGTTTAGTAGCAATTGTAGCTTTAAGTTGTTCTTTTGGAACTTTACAAGCAGAAGAAGCTATAACGCCTAAAGATACTGGACAAATCGCTGTTCCAGCCGCTGACACACTTGCTGAACTTTTAACCTTGGTAAAAGAAGATAAAATTCGTCAATCTAGTTTAAATAAAAAGCGTTTAGCTGTATTTAGAAATGCTCGAAATGACCAAAGAAACTTGTTAAATCAAGCTAAAGCTGAACAAAAACGTGAAGAAGATAGAACTAAACGTTTAAAAGCACAATATGATATAAACGAAAAGAAATTAGCTGAATTAGATGCGGCTAAGTTGCTTAAAGCCGGTTCATTAGGTGAAATGGTTGGTGTTGTTCGTCAAGTTGCTGGTGAATCAGCAGCACGTTTTCAACGCTCTGTTGTTACAGCTCAATATCCTGATCGTCATCAATTTTTAGAAACATTAGCGCAATCAAAGGTATTTCCTGAAATTCCAGCTATTCGCAAGCTTTGGGTAGAAATTCAAAATGAAATGACGGAACAATCTAAAGTAGTTAAATTTACAACTGAAATTGTTAACAGAGATGGTCGTAAAGAAGAAAGAACGATTGACCGTATCGGTGGATTTAACTTGGTTTCAAATGGTGAGTACTTAGTATTTAACGCTGAATCTCAAGATATTAATCAACTTTTAAGTCAACCAAAAGGATCTTTTGTAGGTACGATTGACCCATACCAAGCCGCTTCAACGGGTACTGCCCGCCTAGCGATTGACCCTTCTAGAGGTAGTATCTTAACGATTGAAGTTCAACGTGAATCATGGCCTGAGCGTGTCGAAAAATATGCTGGTGTTGTTGGAGCTGCAATCGGTGTTGTCTTGTTAATGGGGCTTATAATTGTCGTTTATAAATTAATAACATTGTTCGCGATGAAGTCAAAAATGAATGCTCAAGCTAAATCAAGTACACCTGGTAATAATCCATTAGGACGTATTATGGCTGTATATTTAGCAAATAAAGATTGCGATACAGAAAACTTAGAACTTAAATTAGATGAAGCGGTACTGAAAGAAACACCTCGAATAGAAGCTGGCGTGACGATTATAAAAGTATTCGCTGCTGTTGCACCTCTAATGGGTCTACTAGGTACTGTAACAGGTATGATTGAAACCTTCCAAAGTATTACTTTATACGGTGCTGGTGATCCTAAAGTAATGGCAGGCGGTATATCATCTGCTCTTATTACTACAGTATTAGGTATCGTAGCAGCATTGCCATTAATACTTCTTCATGCGGTTGTTTCAGGTATTGCTAAGGGCCTTAACCATATGTTAGAAGAGCAAAGTACAGGTCTTATTGCTCAGCACGAAGAAGAAGCTGGAGCATAGGCTGATGCTATATATAGACGAACTATTTGATACTGTCTCCCAATTTATTGATATTGGTGGTGATGTATTGTGGTTTATCGCTGCGGCGTTAGTTGTTATGTGGACGCTAATTATAGAAAGAATGTGGTATTACAGCCAGGCATACCCACGTGAAGCGAGATTAATGATCGCTCAGTGGGATGCTCGTGAAGATACAACTTCTTGGAAAGCTCATCGAATTAGAGAGGCATGGATCTCTCAAATGACCGAAAAGCTTAATTCAAAACTTTTAGTCATTAAAACAATTGTGACTATTTGTCCTATGATTGGATTGTTAGGTACGGTAACCGGCATGGTAAGTGTATTTGAGCTAATGGCTTTAGCTGGAACTGGTAGCGCTCGATTATTAGCCGCAGGTATTTCGCAAGCAACTGTACCAACTATGGCTGGAATGGTTGCTGCACTTTCAGGATTGTTTGTAAGTGCTAGATTGGAATATTCAGCTAATGTTAGAGCAAACGAGCTAGCCGACCATATGCCTCACCATTAAAATTAAGAATTAGTTAGGGAATGGCTTTTATTGCCTAACTAGCATCAGTAAATTCGAAAATAAGATACAAATTAGCGATATTTTTGTTCATAGATATTTCGCAGAGTATAGTGTTTTTGGAATGAACTAGATCTTAGGAAGAAATAAATTATGGCAAGAAAAAAAGTTGGACTAAAACAAGACGAAGCACAAATTGACATGACACCGATGTTGGACATCGTTTTTATTATGTTAATTTTCTTCATCGTAACAGCCTCTTTTGTAAAAGAGTCTGGTATTACTGTAGAAAAACCAACAGCGGAAACAGCAACTAAAAGACCAAAAGCGAATATATTTATTGGCATAGACAATCGTGGTGATATATACATGTTAAAAAATAAGGTTGATAAAGATGCAGTTAAAGCCGGTTTAGAAGATATGCTTTTAGAAAACCCAGAAAGTACTATCGTCGTTCAAGCTGACAGTAGGGCAGAGGCTGAATCACTATTAGCGGTATTAGACGCAGCTAAAGCAGCTGGCGTTAAAAACATATCAGTCGCAGCGGAGCAATAAAATGCAAAGATTATTAATAGGGTTAGTTGTAGGTTCTGGCGTAACTTTTAGTTTGTTTATTTTGATGGCTTATTTAATCAAAGCAGATGTTAGACCACCAATAGATGCAGATAGGATTTCTATTCAAATCAGCATGGTTGAGCCCGATGATGATATTAATTTACTTCAACGTCGATTACCAAAAAAACCAGAACCACCAAAAGCCCCACCACCGCCTCAAACTCGTAGAATTGCTAAGGCTGAAAAACCAAAATTAAACAATCTTAATTTAAATATGGAAAGAATTGATATTGCAACTGCAGGTAGTGGGATGTATTTAGGTACACCTGGTGGTGGAAATATGGGAGATGGAGAGGCAATTCCTATGGTTGTGATTCAACCAAGATACCCTAGAAAAGCAGCTATGGAAGGAATTGAAGGTTGGGTTAAGTTTAAATTTACAATTCAACCAGACGGCACTCCAACTGATGTAGAGTTGATGGATGCAAACCCAAGACGTATATTTGAGCGTGATGCAAGACGTGCTATCTATAAGTGGAAATTTAAGCCTCAAGTGATTGACGGTAAAGCTGTTGAACAAAAAGGTATGATTTACACTATGGAATTTCAATTGGGCGAAGGTTAATCGAGAATAAATTCGATTTTATAGGATTATAAAAGATGACAATAAAAAAATTATCAAAATCTTTGTTTTGTGTTGCTGCCTTAGTATTTGCTACTAGCCCGCTAGTTGTATTTTCGGCAGAAGATAAAAATAAAGAAAAAAAGCCAGCACCAAAAATAGAAATTATTGTGCCAGTTACTAAATTGACAAAAAGCTGTAAGCCGTTAATTAATAAAAGTCTAAAATTGCCAAAAGTGCCAATTAGAGGTTTAAGTGAACGTTCAAGTAAGAGAATTAATCGTGCGCTAGAAAAAATGGCAGAGGAAAAGTATGACGAAGCTTTAGAATTATTTTTAAAGCTTTTAAATTCTTCCAAAGATCAAAATGTTAAAGCAATAACCGCGCGCTATATTGGTTATCTTTACGCACAGCAAAGCAAAACTGACGGTGCAATGAAGTATTTCTCTATGGCATTGGATTTAGGTAAAGGTTATTTACAACATAAAGATATGCAAGATTTGACTCAGAATGTCGCATCTATGCTGTTTAGTGCAGATAAAAAGAAAGATTCATTAAACCTGCTAGAAAGATGGTTAAAAAATTCAAAAGTTAATAATCATAACGTCTTTTTATTATATAGCGCGATATTAGAAGATACAGGTAAATCAAGAGAGTCTATATGTCCTGCATACTGGGCTGCAAAAGTATCCCCAAAGCCTAATAAAAATGCGTTTCAGTTAATGCTTCAAGGGCATTTTAACTTCAAGGATATGGATGGTGCTCAAGCGCTCTTGATTCAATTGATTAAATATTTCCCTGAAGACAAAGGTAATTGGAGAAATCTTTCATCCATATATATGCAACAGGATAATACATCTGATGCGTTGGCCGTAATGGAATTGTTTTATGTGCAAGGCATGATGGAAAAAGAAAGTGATTATAAACAGTTGTCTGCAATTTTCGCTTGGAGTGAAATTCCTCTAAGAACTGCGCAAATACTTAAAGAAGGTATTGACAAGAAGGTAGTTGAAGGTACTGAGAAAAACTGGAAAAATGTTGGCGCTAATTTTCATATTGCCCAAGAGATCAATAAATCTGTTTATGCCTATGGAAAAGCAGGCGAAAAGGCTAAAGATGGTGAAAATGAGTTAAAACAAGGAGAGCTTTTAGCGGATGACGAGCAGTTCAAGAAAGCAATTGTAAAGTTAGATGTAGCTATCAAGAAAGGCGTGAAAGATGAAGGTAAAGTTCATTACAGAAAGGGTCTTGCATATCTTGGACTTAAGCAATATAGCCGCGCAATTACACACTTAGGTAATGCAACTAAGTATAAAAAGTGGCGTAAACGTTCTGTTCAGTGGTCTGGATACGCTAAAACTCAGAAGAAAAATGCTGCAAAGCTTTAACTTCTCTATTCTGTTTGTCTGACAGCAAATAGTAGTTTGACAGTAAAAAAAACTAGCTTCTTAGCTAGTTTTTTTATGTCTGCATATTTATGATTCGGCATTAAAATGATTAAAGTTATACGAGTAATATTAGGTGCATTCGCATTTATAAACACAAGTCTGTGAACTTGATCTTAGAGAGGAAACTCTTAAGCTATTTCTATTAAAAATATATGAAGACTTATTCATACCTCAATGCATCGATTGGGTCAAGATTTGCCGCTTTTGCTGCAGGCAAAATACCAAATAGAATTCCAACAAATGCGGAGAATCCAAACGCTAAACCTATCGCCCAAAGCGGCACATTGGCTGGTGGAAAGCCTGGTATAGATGCGGATGCTAGAAGACCTAAGCCATAACCTAAAATAATTCCAATTACACCACCGAGAAGAGAAAGTACAATAGCTTCAATTAAAAACTGTAGAAGGATATGATGCCTTTTAGCACCAATCGCTTTGCATATTCCAATTTCTCTAGTTCTTTCAGTTACCGATACCAACATAATATTCATGATACCAATACCTCCAACTACAAGCGATATACTGACAATGCCACCAAGAACTATTGTCATAGTATCGATTATGGCAGAAATCCCTGAAGTTAATTGCTCTGGCGTTTCAATTTTAAAATCATTTTCTTCATCGCTTTTTAAGCGATGCTCTCGTCGTAGAATTCGAGTTAATCTGTCTTTAACGGTTTCTAACTGTGCAATATCTTTCAGTTGTAACTGAACAAATATATCAGGGCGTTGTAAATTACCGTTTAAGCCTTTCATTGTGTTGTAAGGTAGTACCGCGAAATTGTCTTGGCTAAAGCCAAAGAATGAGCCTTTTGGTTCAGAAACCCCGATGATTTTCAGCCACTCACCTGCAAAATTAATAAATTCACCGAGCGGGTTTTTAGGTAGCTCAAGATCTTCAATTAGTTTGTGTCCAATTACAACGACTTTGCGTCTTGTTTGATTATCGCTATAAGAAATAAAACGACCTAATTTAAGATCTATATTTTGTACATTCTGGTAATTATGGGTAGAACCGGCCACTTGTGCAAAGCTTTGACGGCCTTCGTATTGTATGGCATTAGTACCGCCAACGGTAGAACCTAACTGAGGGGTAATAAATGCAATCCCAGAAGCATTGCGTTTAATGGAATTTAGATCATCGTCCGTAATTCTAGAAATTTTTCCTTTGAAACCTTCACTACGTGGTGTGTGAGAACGTATAGAAATAGAATTTGAACCAAAACCCTCAAACTGTTTATTGATTGAAAAACTTAAACCTTGAATGACTGATACAACTGCTATTGTAGATGCAACACCGATAATAATACCAAGAGTGGTTAAAAAACTTCTAAACCCATGCGCTCGAACAGAATCAATAGCACTTCTAAAGCTCTCGATAAGACTAAACATTAGGTTTTTCCTTTTGGCTATGGATTGTGGTTGAGTCCTTATTCAAATAATCTTCAATGACTTTACCATCACTCAACCTGACAACACGATGACAATGTTTTGCTATTTCGTCTTCGTGAGTCACCATAATGATGGTTTGACCTTCGTTATGTAACTCGTCAAACAGAGCCATAATACCTTTGGTGGTTTGGGTATCTAAATTCCCTGTTGGTTCATCTGCTAGTAGAATTGACGGATTTGTGACTAAAGCTCTTGCAATAGCCACTCGCTGCCTTTGACCTCCAGATAACTCGCTTGGAATATGTGACGAACGATCGCTTAGATTGACTTTGTTTAATGCTTCTTGAGCTAAGCGTTTTCTTTCTGCAAACCGAATACCTTTATAGACTAGAGGTAACATGACATTGTGAAGAGCGCTTGCTCTTGGTAGTAAGTTGAAACTTTGAAAAATAAATCCAATTTCTTTATTTCTAATTTCGGACAATTCATCTTGGCTCAAAAGCGAAACTTGTTTGTTGTTTAGCAAGTATTCGCCACTCGTCGGTTTGTCTAAACAACCTAATATATTCATCATGGTTGATTTTCCTGAGCCGGAAGAGCCAATAAATGCGATATATTCATTTCTGTTAATGTTTAAGTTAATATCATCAAGCGCTTTAACAGTTTGATTTCCCATCTCATAATATTTGCTTATATTGTTTAGAGAAATTAATGACATGGTGTATTACTCAGCCTTTTTATTCGTATCTAGGTCATTATCATTTTTGATGATAGTAACTTGGTCACCATCTTTTATGTGTCTTAATATTTTATCTGGACCTGTAATGAGTTGATCATTAGCTTCTAGACCTGACAATACCTCCTGATAATCATCATCTGAAATACCTGTTTCTATCATTATTTTTATAGCTTTCTGATCCTTAACGATAAAAACAAAGTTATCGACTCTATCTTCGTCATTATCTTCATCAACTCTAATCGCTTTAATTGGTGCAGCTAATCGTTCTTGCTCCCCTTGAATAAAAACTTCCGCACGACAACTCATTCCTGGGCGTAGTGACGCGTTTTTTACAGCATATAATTTCAATTTAACAGCAAAACTAAGGCTTTGTCGACCCAGTGCTCTTTTTGCACTAGATGCTATTGACTCTACAATTCCGACAAGAGGGTCACTAGCGAAAGCGATAGCAATAATCTCAGCTTTTTGACCTATTTCGACATCGGCAATATCGGCTTCATCTATATTAATTTCGGCAAGCATGCTGTTTGGATTTGCTATTGTCATTAAGGAGGAGCCTGCAATATTCGTTGTACCTGATATCGCTGTCTCACCTTGTTTAATATCCAGTGAAGTGATTAAGCCATCAATAGGTGAAAGCACTTTAGTTTTAGATAATCGATCTTTTGCTTGCTGTAAAAGTGCATTCACCTGCTTTAATTGTTCTAGCGCACTTTGTTGATCCACTTTTGCTAATTTGTGCCTATGAATAGCCGATTCATAAGCATCAAGGTCAAGCAAACCTTTGTTAAACAATTCGGTATTGCGTTTCAGCTGTCTGCCTAAGTTACTAACGACTAATTTTTGTCGCTCTATCGCAACCGAATGTTGGTTAACAACTGCTTGCTGTTGTTTAACCGAAGCTAAGTATGACTCATCATCAATTTGTAGAACAATTTGCCCTGTTTTAACGATGTCACCTTCAGTAACAAATAAACCTGTTACTTTTCCAATCACTTCTGCAGAAAGTTTTACTTCTTGTTCGTGCTTAAGCTGACCAGAAGCTAGAATCGATGCTTTAATTTTGTGCTGCGAGATAGATTGTACCGTGACTTCTTTTTTCGAGTCAGTAGATATAAATCGTTTGGAAACTGGTATTACTATTACTACTAGAACCAATAGAGAAATGATGAGAGGCTTTTTCATAAAAAGTCCTTAGTGATTTTTCTAAATTTAGGTTTAAAGGTGGATCCGAAAGAATGATTAATGCTCGAAAATGTTCGAGCATTAATCTCAGCTTTTGGTTTACAAAAACATTGCCCAAATCGCATAAATTCCAACAAATGGAATAAGTATGACCGTGGCAGATATTGACATAGATTTATCTGTCCATTTTTTATAACCGATAATCATAATGTACATTGACCAAAATTTAGTCAGATCTAAAGAGGCAAGCATTTTTCCCGTACCTTTATTCGCGTCTAAGCCGAAAAATAAATCGTTTAAACTCAATGGGTTGAGTGTTTCAAAAGCTATCTGACCATTGGATGATGAGAATATATAAACAATCATTGCCAGATAAACCATAAGCGCAGGTAAAGAACTCCAAGCAATAAAAGACATCCATTGTTTAAATTGAAATCCATCGTTAGTTATATTTGAAACGATTACAAAATAAACAGCTTGAATAACGAATATGACGGCAATGCTAATTGCTGCGGTGATCGCTGTAATAGTCCCCATTGCTGTCTGACTCATCATTGTAAATGCTGTTCTAGTTTGTTCTTGCTCAGATTTACTAAGTTCTCCAGCAGATACCTCTACCATATGGTCGATATACCATTGATAATCAACTGCGACGTAATAGTATGAAAAGACAACAACCGTCGCTAACATTAGCGTTAAAAGCGGGAACAAAATATTATAACGCTCTTGGACTTGTTGCATTGCATCTGCCGGTGCGGTAAATATATTGCTAAGTATAGTAAAAAAACTTGTTGATGAAGACTGAAATGCCTCACTACCACCACTACTATTATCGATACTTAGATTACTACCTGAATTATCATTATCTGGATTATCTGGATTATCTGACATGCCTTACCCTCAAAATGGTTAATTTTCTAATAAGCTATCTTATTCTAAAAATTAGAAGATTACAGTTTATTTGACGCTATGAAATATTTACTTACCTAATACGTTAACTCTTTTAATATTTAAAGCAAGATAAGATTGTTTGTTTTAAATAACTATAATAAAGTGAACAACGAATAGCAAAACTAAAAATTCCAATAATATTCAGTGGGAATGGAGATCAAATGATAGCTGTCAAAAATTTACAAAAGCGTTTTCGATTAGACAATAAAACGATTAAAGAAAATAGAAAAAAAGACCCTAATAGTCTTGACCCTAGAGAAGATGGACATTGGTTTAATGCGGTTAAGGACGTCAGCTTTAGTTGTGAAAAAGGTAAGGTGATGGGCTTGTTAGGACCTAATGGAGCAGGTAAAACGACAAGTTTGAGAATGTTGTCGACAGCCTTACAGCCAACCAGTGGACAAATAATTATCAACGAACAAGATGTCGTAGCCGATCCTTTAGTTATGCGTAAAAGTATAGGGTTTTTATCGGGAACTACAAGCCTATACCATCGTTTGACAGTAAGAGAAAATGTTAAATACTTTGGTAGATTGCATGGCATGACAGAAGAACAATTAAATGAGCAATGTGAAAAAATATTTGATTTGCTAGACATTCAATCCTTTGCGGATAAAAAAGCAGATTCACTTTCTACAGGAATGAAGCAACGAGCTAATATTGCGAGAACAGTCATTCATAGCCCTGAAGTAATTGTGTTAGATGAGCCAACCACTGGATTAGATGTTATATCCGCTAAAACAATCCTCGATTTTATTGAATCATATAAAAATAGTAATATTCCCGTTATTTTTTCAACACATCACTTACATGAAGTCGAACGTTTGTGTGATAGCGTTGTAATGATTGATGAAGGCGTAACCAAGTTTTCAGGCGCACTAGATGAATTTAAAGCGCTTGAACCAAACGGTAATCTATATGATGTTTTTGTTAATCTAGTAAGCCCTAGAACTCAAGACAATAAAGAGGTGGTATAAAATGCTAAAAGTCTACTTGAAAGAGTTATTAGAATTAACTCGTGATAAAAAAACGCTGATATTTACAATCTTATTACCGATATTAGTTATTCCTGTCATCATGATCGGCTTTGGTGCATTAAGTGCAAAAATAGCAAACAAAGCAGTAAACGAAAATCTAAATTATACAGTTATTGGTCAATCTTATTATCCCGAGTTAAGCAAAGCGCTTGCAGATAATTCAACTCTAGTTTTTAAGACACTAGATAAAAATGTAACCGCTGAGCAGGCGATTAAAAACGAAACCATTCGTTTCGCTATTATTATCCCAGATGACACCCCGTTTAAATTAACTCAAGCTTTAACTGCCGAGATAGAAATCTTGTATAATGATTCTTCGACCACTAGCCGAATAATATTTAGAAGGGTTGAGTCATCACTGGAAACATTGGAGGACGATTTAGCCAATAAACGAATTTCTGCATTAGGTTTATCTCAGGAGCAAGGAGAAGGCTTAATTGAACCGATTAAATTAATTAAAAACTCAACTGCCAATAAAAGAGAGTCTATTGGTGAGAAAATTGGAGGGTTTTTACCCTATATTTTGATCTTACTAGCTCTTTCCGGTGCTATGTATCCTGCAATTGACTTAGGTGTTGGAGAGAAGGAACGAGGTACATTAGAGACACTTCTGTTAACACCTATACCGCGCTTTCAAATAGTATTTGCTAAGTTTTTAGTGATATTTACCACTTCATTTTTGGCCGTGTTTTTATCTTTACTGAGTTTTGCTCTGATTATTACCGTATTCGGTCCAATGATGTTTGCCAGTATGGGGAATGATGGCAATGAAGCAATGACAGAAGTATTAAATTCATTTGCCACAATATCGATCCTCGATATTCTACTAATGTTCTTAATGTTAGTCCCTACAGCTGCAATATTTGCGTCTTTGCTACTGAGCGTATCAATCTATGCAAGAACCTTTAAAGAAGCGCAAACTTATATGTCACCATTAATGATGATTTCATTTTTGCCAGTCGTTTTAGCGATATTGCCGGGCGTTAAATTAGACTGGGTATGGGCGTCAGTTCCTCTAACCAATGTCGCTTTAGCGATAAAGGAAATATTCAAGGGAACTATTGATTATAATATGTTATTTGTTATCTTTGGTTCAACCACTCTGGTTGCCGGTGCGTTGCTATATCTATGTAGTTGGTGGTTTCAGAGGGAGCAAGTTTTATTTAGAAACTAGCTTTTAGAAACTGACTTTTTGATACTAAGTTTAAATACTGACTTTTAGGGGCTGGTATTTAGACATTAATATTTAGAAAATAATATTTATTAGATAACTAACTCCCTAGTCTATACTTGAGAACATTATTCAAAGTTAACTTATAGATGATTATGGCATCCTTGCCGAACAACAAAAATGCTTGGTTAAGGCGATTAAAAAAATCGTCTATACCAATTTTTGCTAAAAGCATTAAAAAGCTTTCTAGTCAACAGTCACTTTCGACATTTAGCGCAAGCGGGCTAGCAAAAATAATTCTAAAAGATCCTGGGATTACCACTTCTATACTTAAATTAGCCAATAGCGTGCACTACAACCCCTCGGTTACTTCGGTTAGAACCATCAGTCGTGCGGTAACGCTTTTAGGCTTTGATACGATTAAAGAAATAATGACTAGTTGTTTATTGATTGAGACGTACTTAGACGAGTCAGCAAACAACACCTTAAGGTATTTATTGGCTAAGGCATTTCATACGGCTTATCAAGCTAAGGAAATTGCCAAATTACGCGGAGAGAATGCTATTGAAGAAATTTTTATCAATGCATTGATTTTGAATATTGGTGAATTGAGTTTAGTTGCTTCTTTGCCTGTTGATAGTGATATTTACAATAAAGTTACTCAATTTTATCCACTTAATGGCGGACAAGAGAAAGATCTAATTGGTTGTAATTATTTTGAGTTAAGCCTTGATTTGTTTAAGTCATGGGGAATTGCTCCAATGTTAAATGAGTTATTAAACGGTAATTATGTTGAAAGTAGTGCAAGTCGTTCAGTGCTTGTCGCAAATAGTTTTGCTCAAGATTATGAACTCAATGGAATGGAGGCAGCTCTAAACAAACATGAAAAAAGTCTCACTGCATTCACAAAAAAATCATCTAATGAACTAAGGAAACAATTATGTTTCGCAACAAAAACCACTCAAGCTTGTATCCATGAATACGGATTAACTCTTAAAACTGATATGGCTATAAAAACACCTAAAACAACCCGAAATAAACCTAGTCAAGAGAATAAAAAAACTGAATATAAAAGCAGCTTTATTGAATTGAGCGGCCCAGGAAGAAAACTACTTCTCGATGTTATTTTTGATTTAACTCGTTTAACTCAGTACAAATTTGATTTCAATATTGCAATGCACTTACTCCTTGAAGGGTTATCTCGAAGTGCCCAATTTGATACGAGTGTCATTGCTTTATTTGATTCTACGCACACTCATTTAATAGCAAAATATGAGATAAATAATTCAAGTTCTGACTCAGCAAGCCGTTTTGATTTTGACTTAGTTAACGATATTCCTTTGATTGAAAAACAAGTTATTATTGGTAAAAAATATGTTGAAGCTAGTCAGTATGATTTATTAGAGAAATCGAATTTAGCTGATAAACAAAATCGCTACTTAGTTCGATCATTATGGGCACCGCTGATAATCAATAACAAAGTAGTCGGGTGTATTTATGCATCTAACTCAACTAAAGATATAAATCAGTCTCAAAAAAGTGTTTTTAAATTATTGTCTAATCAGTCGAAATCGTTATTTTCTAACATTAGTTAGTCTATTAATTAGTCTAAATCAGGGTATTATTACCAAACATTCTCATTGAGATTTTCGTTAGTCACTGCTAATATTTCATTACGTAACAGGTTACATGAATAGTTTTTGTTTTTGATCTTGCTATCCTTTAAGGTTATATGACAGATTCTAAAAACTGAATTTTAGTCAATGAAATTAGAGGCCTATAATGATATTTTTGGATGATTTGGGTGTGTTGGGTCTTGGTTCTCGTCTTAAACGTTTGAGTGATGTTTATTATCGCCAGATTGATGAAGTCTATAAAAGCGAAAACATTAACGTAAATTCTCGTAGTATTCCTCTTTTACAGCTTTTAAATGAAAATGATTCAATGTCGGTTACAGAACTAGCTAAAGTACTTGGACAAACACATCCAGCCATTAGTCAAATGAGTAAAAAATTAGAAGATAAAGGGTTCGTTTATCATTTTTGTGATGGCGAAGATGACAGAAAAAGATTATTAAGTGTAACACCTGCAGGATTTGAACTGCTCGATAAATTAGCACCGTTATGGAATGATATTAAAATGATTTTTGGTCGTTTACTAGTCACTTCGGGTGGTAATTTACTGCAAAATATGGAGCTGCTAGAACGCCAGTTTGAAAAGCAAAATTTAAATATTAGAATCTCTGATTTAAGAAAAGAAAGACTGACTAATTCTGTTGAGATTATTAAATACGAAGACAAACATGCCAATGATTTTTATCAGCTGAATCGACAATGGCTAGAAAAATATTTTTATTTGGAAGAGCTTGATGAAAAAGTTTTATCTGATCCTTTTAAGCATATTATCAATCCGGGCGGCTTTATAATGATGGCTTGTTTGAATAAAAAAATTGTCGGCACCGTAGCATTGATGGTGAATAATGGGAAGCTATTAGAGTTAACTAAAATGGCTGTTTCGCCAAATTATCAAGGGTTAGGTATTGGTGAGAAACTAGCTAAAGCAGCAATTCAACAATTTGAAGAGGCTGACTTTGATAGTTTGTATCTTGAATCGAACAGGCAGCTGGTGCCAGCATTAAATTTATACGACAAATTGGGCTTTAAAGAGCAAGATCGTCCGTTTAAACAGCCTCATTACTCGAGAGCTGATATTTATATGGAATACTCCGCCACAGCTTGATTAAAAAATGGACTTAAAATTTGATTTATATAGCTAAAGTAGCTATATTTGAGATAATCGGTTATTAGTAAGAATTAAATTAATATGACAGGAACGTCGAATAATTCAAACTTAGATTTATCTATACTAACCTCATTTCAAGCTTTGGAAGCTCTGGAAGAAGAGTGGTGTTTATTGCACTCTTCATGTATAAAAGCTAATTTAACTAATAGTTTTAGCTTTGTTTACATGGCTTACCAGCATTTCTTATCCACTACCGATACACTTTATTTTATTATCCTGCGAGATTCAAAAAAGGGTTTACTGGTTGGCCTTTTTCCATTTGTAATGACAAATACAAAACAATATGATTTTAATTTTAAAAGTTTGTCATTTATGGGTTTAGCTAAGTTCCAAAGGCCGAACCCACTGATTAATCAAAATTACACAGAAGCATGTTGGGAATTAGTACTTCGTTATACTTTGAAATCAACAAAAGTATGGCAAATGATGGAATTGGGTGGAGAAAGAAAAGCTCCTTTTAAGAAAAGAAACCTACTAGATAGCTTGCGCAACAGGATATTTATGAAGCGAACAAAAGATGTTAGCTTTGAGTCTTTTATGCAATTAAAGTCGGACCAACTTAATAACTCAAAGGGGTATTTCATAAAAGATGAAAATAATTTCAAGTTACTGATTGAGTACAATTCCAAAGACGTTAAAAATGAATATGATTTTAAAGTCTTTACCGGTGATGACCTTGACTATTGCTTTAGTCAAATAATGATCCTTTCAACTGAGAATAAAAGCACTGTAAAAAGTGATGCCATAGAATCTAAAAAAGGTTCAGCAACAGAACTCGATTTCACTTCTGATTTTTACCAAAAATATTTTTGTAGAATGGCTTACAAAAATAATCTATCGTTCGGAATGTTAATGCATCGAGGCAAAATTATATCGATCGAAATTGGTTATATAGAAGATAATAGTTTGTATTTAGACTCTAATGTTGTTGATCTTCGTTGGGCAAAAAAACAAGCAGATGTATTGAGCTTGAGCCTATTTTTAAGGCATTATACTGAGAAAGGTTTTTATCGATGTGAATTTCTTTGTGAAGAAGATTCACGTATTCCTTTCCTTAATGCTAAGACTAATCGTATTGAAAACCAAATACTTACAAAAATATGCCTGAAATTTGCTTTCGCTTTTTCTATCGATCTTTGTGCAAGAACAAGTCATCAAATGCAATGTAAAATAAAGAAAATGCTTGGTATAAATGTAAACGTGAAAGCTTAATATTATTCGTCAAAATTTACTTTATTGTGAGGTTTTCTTAATACAGTCTTGTAACATCAACGAATAAAGTAACAGACTGACCCGGTTGCAAATATTTGTTTCTAGATAAAAGACGATTCCATTTTTGTATTTTGTTAATGCTAGTGTTGAATTTACTCGCAATTCTAGCAAATGAGTCGCCGTTTCTTACCATGTAATGAATTTTTTTTAGCTTTTGCTTCTTACTCATTTTACTATCAGTCGCGGTTAAACTGGCATATTTCTTAGTGTCTGTTATCCATAAAACAAGCGTTTGGCCAATTTTTAACGGATCACGAGGCGCCATATTATTCCATTTAGCAAGACTTCTAAGGTTAACTTTATAGTGTCTTGAGAGTGTCCAAAAGGAGTCACCTGATTTAACTTTTATTTTTAATTTTTTTCCTTTGCGTTTCGTTTGATGCTTAGCTAGCAAACGCTGTTGATTACTTTTAATGTATTTTGAACGGTTTTTAGATGCTTTAGGGATGAGCAAAGTTTTACCTTCTCGAATACTATTTCCTTTAATGTTATTAGTTGTTCTTAATAATTCAACGGTTGTTGAGTTTTTGCTAGCAATTCGATTTAAGCTATCGCCCGGTTTTATTTTATATCGTTTAAATGCAATTCGTTCCTTGACGGGTATGTTTTTTAAGTTTTTTTTAAACAAATCGACTTTGCTGATTGGCAGTAAAATAAAATGTGGTCCCGATGGATGCGTTGCCCAGCGGTTAAACGCTGGGTTAAGCTGATAAAAATCAGACATCTTTTGTTCGCTAAGATCGGCTATTAAGCTAAGGTCAATCTGACTCTCAGTGCTAACTCGATGAAAATAAGGTTGGTTAGCTACAAAACTCCAATTAGATTCGTTTTCTTCAACTTCTGATTGTTCTTTAATTGCTTGATTTAATAAATCAGCTAAAGCTAAAAGTTTAGGTACGTATGCTTTTGTTTCTTTGGGTAAATTTAACGACCAAAAATCAGTCGCTTTGCCTATTTTTTTATTTTGCCTAATCGCCTTTCTAACATTACCTTCGCCTGAGTTATAGGCTGCTAATGCGTGAAGCCAATCGCCTTTAAATCGTTTGTTTAAATAAGTTAAATAATCAAGTGCCGCGAGAGTCGATAAATAAACGTCACGTCTGCCGTCATACCACCAGTTTTGCTTTAAACCATAGCTCTTACCGGTCGCTGGAACAAATTGCCACATGCCTGCCGCTCGGCCATGTGAATAGGCAAACGGGTCAAATGCACTTTCAACAATTGGTAGTAATACGAGTTCCATGGGGAGTTGACGCTTCTCTATTTCTGTAACAATAAAATAAAGGTAAGGGCTAGAACGTTTTGAAACTCGTTTTAAGTAGCTAGGATGTTTTGCGTACCAAGATCTTTGAGCATCAAAACGGTTATTTGATGGGATAGCCATTTTCAATTGAGACGCAACTCTCGGCCATAAGTCGGTATATGACTCAGGATCGATTGACGCCCCTTCAATTAAGCAAATACCTAATTGGGGTACCTCTTTAATAGACTTATCAACCATTTCAATACTTTCGACTAAAGAACTTCCGCTTACTTTGAACATAGAGGGAATTTGAGCACAGGAGGTGTTAAATAGCAGTAAAGCCCAAATAATAAAGATTTGTTGATGTTTAATTTTCAAGTTTTAATATTCCAAAGAAAAGTCTATTGACACGTGAATTAACTAATAAGATGTCACCTTAAACGCAGATAATTCGGACAAAGTGATACAAATACTATTTTTTATGACGATGTTTGTCAATTATAGTTCCCAAGTATTTAAGTTCTCAAGTTTATTAGTTCTTAAGGTTCTTGTTCACAAGTGTTTTGAAGGCTTCTAGGTTTTAATGTATTTTAGTCTTATTGATTCTCACTTTAAGAATAAACTGATGAATTCAAAATTAGCAGACTTTTCTTTTGTTCCAGCGTAATTTTCTAAGTTCTGCTTGAAAAGAATCAAATTTCTCTGCGATCAAAGGTATTACCAATTGCTTATTAATTACCGCTATCCGCTTATTTGTTTTTATGCACTGTTTCTTTTTTTGTTTGTTGTATTGAACTTGTTGTTTGTTAATCGATTTGGATATTGAAGAGAATATTACTTTTGAGCTGTGCCACTTAACGGATTGCACATTAGGTTTCATTTTAAAGTCTGCTCTACGGGCATTAGCTCCATTATTATCGAAGTGGATTTTGCCTGAACTATCTGTCCATTTGTAAATAGCTGCTTTGCATGGTGCTAACAATATGAATAACAGCGCGATCAATAATAATTTCAAAAATTTCATAAACGTCCTTGTTTAGTGAGTGTTGACTTTGTCTCTAGCCGTTTCATCCATTGAATCTATATTACATTTATTAGCAATGTAATATCTGTAGCAGGCTTCCGGTAGTAATGTAAGAAATAGCCCTAATGATTGTAGGATATAGCTTAGTTATATCTTGCTAAATTGATTACTGGTTTTAATCGAATTTAATGGTTACAATTCTTTTTTTACACCAAGTCGAGTAAAATTATTATGTCAGAGAATAACCAGAATCAAGCTACTGAATTATCTACAGCCGATAAAATCAAATCTCAAATAGATGCAAACAAAATTATTATTTATATGAAGGGATCACCAGAAGCGCCGCAATGTGGTTTTTCTGCCCAAACTTCGCAGGCTCTAATGGCATGTGGAAAAGAATTTTCGTACGTTGATATTCTCCAAAATCCTGATATACGAGCTGAATTACCTAAAATAGCTAATTGGCCAACTTTTCCGCAACTTTGGGTCAATCAAGAATTGATTGGTGGTTGTGATATCGTAATGGAAATGCAAGCAAACGGCGAATTAGCTGAATTAATAAGTGCCGTATAGTTACACTACTCCTGCTTTTAGCAAATAAGGTTGACCTTTTCTAGGTTAGTCTTATTTGGCTTAAAACTAATCTAAATCTATATTCTTACAAGTTCACTCTTAACTTTAGACTCGATATTATTACGAATTTTAGTTCCAATTTAATAGTGAGATTTCAATTTTAAGCGCATAATTTTCTGCTAAATAATAAAAACTCAAACTCAAACTTAAACCCAAACTCAAACAGGAACTGATATGTTCAAAAAAACTTTAAAATGGTTCTTTCTGCTTTTGCTAGCCGTTGTGCTTTTAGGTGGAGGATTTGCTGTCCACGAATGGAATGCAAAACCATTATTAATTAATAATTTCTTTAATCGTTTTGCTTTAAAAATGGCGCTGCAAAGTCCAGAAACGCTAACGTCTTTACATTTTTTAGAATCAATGGGGATTAATGGACATAATGCAGATCTTGATGACGCAAGCGTCGAATCAACCACTGAGTTTTTTAAATATCTAGCGGACGAGAAACAAGTGTTGATGTCTTATGATGATGGGTCATTGGATGAAGATGAAAAAATGTCTAAGAGAATAGCCCTGTATCTTCTTGATTTTGCAGAAGACTCCGAAAAATTTCGTTTTCATAATTACCCTGTAAATCAATTGTTTGGTGCTCAGAATGGTTTTCCTACCTTTATGGAGGCGCAACATCAGATAAATTCTATAGAAGATGCAGAATTTTACGTTAGCCGTTTGAAGCAATTACCACGTAAATTTACGCAAGTGACTGATGGACTCAAGATAAGAGAAGAGCAACAAATTTTACCTCCGACGTTTGTTGTAAATCGGGTAACCGATGAAATGAGTCATTTTGTTGATACTAAGGTTGAAGAAAATATCCTTTACTCATCTTTAGAAAAGAAGATCAATCAATTGGAATCAATTTCCGCAGAAGATAAGGCCGATATTTTGAGTCAGGCTAAGAAAACAATTGAGCAAGATGTTTATCCGGCTTATACAAAACTCAATCAATATTTTCAAAGCTTAGGTGATAAAACTAATACGGATGATGGCTTTTGGAAGCATCCTAACGGTGAGGATGCTTATCGCTTAGCTCTGAAGTTTTTCACAACCACAGACTACACACCAGATTATATTCATCAAGTTGGTTTAAGTGAAATTGAGAGAATTCAATCTGAAATATCAACTATTTTAGCAACTGAAGGATTTGATGTGAGCCAAGGATTTTTTAATGCTATCGATACGCTGGCAAAGGACGAGCGGTTTTATTATGAAGACAGCGACGATGGACGCAAGCAAATATTAACAGATTACCAGGTGATCATTAATGAAATAGACGCAGGTTTAGATGATGCTTTCAATGTGAGAGCTAAGGCTGGAGTTGAAGTGCAAAGGATCCCTGAATTTAAGGAAAAAACTAGTCCAGGTGCTTATTATAATGGACCTGCTGTTGATGGTTCACGTCCCGGTATTTTCTACGCGAATTTATATGATATTAAAGCGACCCCTAAATATAGTATGAGAACACTTGCATATCATGAAGCTATTCCGGGTCATCACTTTCAAATTTCGATAGCCCAAGAATTAGAAGATTTACCTATTTTTAGAAAATTTGCTCCGTTTACCGCTTATGTTGAAGGTTGGGCTCTTTATTCAGAAAAGCTAGCATGGGAACTAGGTTTTCAAAATAACCCATTCGATAATATCGGTAGATTACAAGCCGAGCTATTCAGGGCTGTTCGTTTGGTTGTTGATACAGGTTTGCACGCTAAAAAATGGACAAGACAAGAGTCGATTGACTATATGATTCAAAATACTGGCATGGCTAAATCAGATGTCATTAGCGAAATCGAGCGTTACATCGTAATGCCAGGACAAGCATGTTCCTATAAAGTAGGAATGATGAAAATTTTAGAATTAAGGGCGAAGGCTAAAAAAGCGCTTGGCGCAAAGTTCGACTTGAAAGAATTTCACGATGTTGTATTAAAAAATGGTGCAGTACCTTTAGATATATTAGCGATGTTAATTGATAATTATATTGAAAAAACAAAAATTTAAAAGACACAGGTTAAGCTTCAAATCATGTATTAATACTGTAAACGGTATGATTGGGCAGTTTTTACCGTTTGTGTCTATACTTAGTTTAACATTGATTATTCAATATTAATTGTTAAAGCAATAGTTAATATAATAGTGACAGGCATACTAAATGAATTATGATATTGAAGACTTACGAGATGA
Source organism: Polaribacter sp. (assembly GCA_047633355.1). Lineage (GTDB taxonomy): Bacteria > Pseudomonadota > Gammaproteobacteria > Enterobacterales > Kangiellaceae. Next base: position 20,859 of record JBLIBL010000010.1, on the reverse strand, counting down.
TGCGCGAAAATTTGCAAGCCAACAAGTGGAGGTTGATTTTCCTTGTGATGGTGGTAAGTTAAGTCACTTTTTTTGCTCTTCTAAAGATATTTCTAGTAGTGGTGTTAAACTCATCTCACTCAACGTAATGAAGTTAGGCAATACTCATTGCATTAAAATTGATCTGGGTGAAGGTTATGGGATCATCAAAGCGGTAGGTGAAGTTAAGTGGTGTTTAGAAATTGACGATGTGCCTACTTATTATGTTGGAGTTAAGCTGCAAGAACTCAGTGCAACAGACAGTGAGAATTGGAATAAATTTATTGATCAAATTTAGTCGTTTTATACCTTCTTCAGGCTTTGTAGTGATAGTTATCACTTCTTTCAATTTACTATCCAAAATGGATTTTTAAAAATGAACAATCAAAAAGATAACTTAGAAGCTAGACGCGAATCTCGACAGGATTTTAAAGACACCGTATTTGTTGAGATCTTAGCGTCAAGTAGTTCAACTTCCAATGATCAAGTAGTATTAGAGTGTACAACCCTAGATGTTTCAAGTAAGGGATTAAAAATCAAAACCGATCACCCATTACTTTTGCGATCCATATTAGAGTTAAACTTATCCTTTGAAAAAAGTAAAAAAGAGTTTCAACTTATCGGTGAGGTGAGATGGAGCCGCTGTATCGATGAATCTCATTACGAAGCTGGTTTTGAATTACTAGATGCTGATCATGTAGAAATGGAAACTTGGAATTCCTTTTTATCAATGCTTTGAATTAGTTTTAGTTTTTTAATTTTAATGAGTTAAAATAAGCTTATATACTAAGCGCTCTGTTGGTCTATCAAATGAAAAAACTATTATTTTTGTTTATTGCATTAGTCATTTACCTTGGCTATTTGGAAATCTGGGGAGGACGAGATTTTGCTCAGATTGGCGTTGCCGTAGAAAAATATAAGTACTCTAGCGATTTAGACGAATTAGCCTCCGATTTATCATTAATCTATTCAGGTGAAAATGTTAATCAAGGTGGCTTAGCAACCGCTCAAATGGCTAATAGAGTTTATTATCGTTGGACTGACAAAAAAGGTGTACTGCAGCATAGTGAAAGGCGTCCTAACGTCGATAATTTTGAAACTATTCGAATGGGTGATTTATCCATTGAAATTCAAAAAAGCCTATCCCAATAAGAGATTAACAAAGCTTTAAATAAATAATCTTTTACTTATTAGGTATACTTAGTTGTCGGAGTCGAGTATTTTCCGACTCGGATACCGGATTGTTAGATTTATAAGGGTTGCGTAACTTCAGTTGCTTTGAGGTTTTCTTCATTCGTATTTTGCTGGATTGATTGTATTTATTATTTTAGGCTTTTTTAAAAGAACATAAAGTGAGCCAGCTCCACCATGCTGTGGCAGTGCTGAATGTATGGCTATGACTTGCTCTATTTGTTTAAGCCATTGATACACATAGCTTTTTAGCTTTGCAGGTTGTTTACTCATTGCACCTTTACCATGGGTAATTAGTAAACAGCGTAATTCGTCTATTTGAGAGCTACTGACCAGTTTAAATATAGTTTCTCTGGCTTGTTTTACAGAATAACCATGAAGGTCTAAATGATAATCAAATTCGTATTTTGCTTGCCGTAAGTTCTTAAATACCATCGGCTGTAAACCTGATATTTTAAAACTAAGCACTTCTTCAGGCTCAACTTTTTCAACGTCCCCATCCGTTAAAAAGTTTTCAAATGGCTTAACCTCTGAAATCGCGACTTCTTGCCTATATTGCTTATTGATATTGGATGGTAGCGTCGACATTGCAATTTTATCTTGCTGGATCTGTTGAACACCCTGCATTTCTGCTAAAAAATCGTCTGAGTTGCTTGGCATGTTGAAGTGTCATGGGTATATACTATAATAACGCTATTGTTGAATAATCTCGCAATAAGATCAATCTATCCATTACTAGAAATGATCAAATGCTTGCATGACAAAAGAATAAGGAGAGAAAAATGATTGATGAAAAATTTGATGTGGTATTTCGTGGCCAAATCGTTAAAGGCAGAGATCTTGATGAAGTTAAAAATAACCTAGTTTCTTTGTTTAAATCATCTATTAACGCTGTTGAGTCATTGTTTAGCGGCGCAGATATAAAAATAAAAAAATCTCTCGATTATGCGACCGCAATGAAATATCAAACAGCACTCAAACAAGCGGGCGCATTGGCCATTATTAGCGAAGTTGTTATAGCTAAAGAAAAAGCAAATTTCATGTCGGCTGATGATGAAAGCGAAGTTCCAGAGAAACAGAACCTTAGCCATTCGGCAACTGAGAATGAATTGTCGACGACGGAAAAAATTATTAATGCCCAACAATCTAAAGTAGCCGATAGCGGCATGACATTGGCTGAAGTTGGCTCTCAATTAATGCCAGATAAAGTTTATGAAAAACGCGATATTGATACGAGCGATTTATCGTTGGCTAAAGTCGGGGAAAGAATATTGCCATCTAAAGTAGCAGAAACTCATGCACAACCTTCGATTGATCATTTGTCTTTAGAAGAGGAATAGGCTAAATACTAATGATTTTATGAATTTATACTTACGTCAAAACAAAGAATCAAAATGCTGTCATCGATAATTTAGCTAGTAATCCATATATTGCAGCAATATGCGAAAGGTTAATTGACTTAGGTATAACCGATTTTCGTCAATATAGTATTGATAAACACAATATTCTTTTTTACAGAATTGACGAGGACAATAAGCACGTTTTGCTTTTAGCAATAATGGATGTAAGGCAAAGTATTCAAAAATTGCTAACGGATATTATATTATTGGTATCAATCTAAGTTAGCTAATAAAAATGACACTTTTCATATTAATTACCTACCTACGATAATGATCAAACCAAAGACTAGTTGCGCCAGCCACGGCTACCGGCATAACCAGAATATTGACTACTGGAATCATTGTTAAAAACATCACGAGTAACCCAAAACCAAACGGGCCACTTCGATAAGACTTGATATCACTCAATGTCTGCCTAAACGGTTGACGATGATTATCATTGGGGTAATCAATATATTGAATTGCCGACATCCATCCATTAAATAAGAACCATAAAATAGGTGCAAACATGGATAAAGGAGTAATAAATAGGATTAAACACAGTAATGCTCTTGGGATGTAGTAGGTTAGCTTGCGCCATTCACGCCCAATTAATCTTGGAATATCTTTAAATGAGTCGAGAATACTGAGGTTTTCGATTGATTTTGAATCGCCAGCTAAATGACATTCTACCGCTGTTGAAAGCAAGCCGTTAAATGGAGCCGCTATCCAGTTGGCAATGAAGCCGAACATAAAAAAGACGGTTACCAACACACTAATGACAATCAGCGGCCATAAAAGCCAATCTAAACTAGTGACAAACCAACTTAAAACCTCTGCTGACCAACGAATATACCAATCGGGGCTGCTAATATGAGTTTCTAGCCAGATTGGTAAGCTAGAATACCAATCTGAAATAATGTCAAACGCGTAGAAAGAGGCAGTTGTTAGTAATATAAAGTTAATAATCAAAGGTATAAAGACAAACCGCTTGATATTAGGCTGCCAAATTAGTTCGTAACCCTTACGTAAGTATTGGGTTCCGTTAAATGACGCGCTATTTATTGAATCGGTTTGCATAGATTAGCCAATATTTTATGTGTGAATTATTAGTGAAATAATTTAAACTATCGCGTTGAATAAAACTAGTGCAAAATTGTAAGAGTTTTTCCCTATAGTACAAGTTTTGACTACAAAACATTCATTATGTCAATGGACATAAAAATAAAGATATAAGCAAGTATGCGATTAAAACAGATTAAATTAGCCGGTTTCAAATCATTTGTTGACCCCACAACTGTCCCTTTCCCTGAGAATCTAACCGCTATTGTTGGACCTAACGGCTGTGGTAAGTCCAATTTGATTGATGCGGTTCGTTGGGTGATGGGAGAGTCTTCTGCCAAGCATTTGCGTGGAGACTCGATGACAGACGTTATTTTTAACGGGTCTACTAGTCGTAAACCTGTGGGTCAAGCGAGTATAGAGTTGGTTTTTGATAATTCCGATGGGACTTTAAAGGGTGAATATGCGAGTTATGCTGAAATAGCACTTAGACGAACGGTTACTCGTGATGGTCAATCAAACTATTATCTGAATGGTACAAAATGCCGACGGAAAGACATTACCGGGATCTTTTTGGGAACCGGTTTAGGTCCTAGAAGTTACGCAATTATTGAACAAGGAATGATTTCCCGGTTGATTGAGTCAAAACCTCAAGAACTTAGAGTCTTTTTGGAAGAAGCCGCGGGTATTTCAAAATATAAAGAACGTCGTCGAGAAACGGAAACTAGAATCAGACATACCCGTGAAAATATGGAAAGATTAACCGACATAAGAGAAGAGTTAGGAAAACAACTGGCTCATTTACAAAGGCAAGCCAATTCGGCTAATAAATACAAAGCATTTAAGCAAGATGAAAGACGACTGAAGGGTGAATTGTCAGCGCTTAAATGGCGTAAGTTTAATCAACAGGTTGAAACACTATCTTCAGAAATTTCCAAACTAGAAACTGAATTAGAAGCGAGGATCGCAGAGCAACGTCATGCGGATTTAGAAATTGAACAAACTCGCGAAAAACACATTGATATCTCTGACGCATTTAATCAGGCTCAAGGCAATTTTTATGGAATAGGTGCGGATATCGCACGACTAGAACAAAGTATTTCTCATAAAAAAGAACGCCAAGTTCAACTTAATCAAGACTTTCAACAAGTGAATAGTTCTTTGTCTCAAGCAACACAACAAATGTCTCAAGACGAATTGAGTTTAGCCGTCTTAAGAGAGCAAAAACTTGAGTTAGAACCCGAGCTAGAAGTACAACAGCAGAAATTAGAACAAGCACAAATCAGTTTAGAAGAGTTAGAAGTCTCTGTTTTAGATTGGGAACAAAATTGGGAAGAATATAATAAAAATTCAGCAACCAACAATCAAAAAATGGAAGTTGAAAGAACACGTATACACCACTTTGACAAAGTCATTGAACGCCTCTCTACTCGAATAGATAACAATCAAAAAGAGTCAGATAATTTAGCGGCACAGCCGATTGAAAATGATGTTTTAAATGCGTCATTAGAACTGAGTAAAACAGAAGAAAAAACTAATATTCTTAGCGAAAGTGTAGAAGTTTTGTTTGAAGAAATTTCGGAAATGAGAAATCAGCGAAGATCTAAACAAAAAGAAATTGAAATTAGCCGTTCGAAATTACAAAAAATTCAGAGCGAACATATCTCTTTAAATGCTATTCAACGAGCTGCTCTTGGAGATACAGATACTGGCGTTGTTGATTGGTTAACTAATAATGCAATAGTCGATAATAAAAAACTGGCGCAACATATTAAAGTTGATAGTGGATGGGAAGACGCTGTTGGAATGGTACTGGGTGATTATTTAGAAGCGACCAGTTGTGATTCTTTTTCAGCTTTTGAGAATGAATTAAGTAAGCTTGAAACGGGTCGCCTTTGTATCGTTGATAACTCGCTTTGTTCTGATATAAAACAAGCTGTCAACAATGAAACATCTTTTGAATCTTTAGCCAGTAAAATTCATAAACTCAATGTTAATGTTCCAACGTTACATAATGTTTTTGTTAGTGAGAGTTTGAGCGATGCCTTGGCACAACGTGAAAGATTGACTGCAGAACAATCTTTAGTGACTAAAGATGGTTTTTGGATCGCCAGTCATTGGATTCGTATCGCTAAACAAGAATCAGAAGAAATGAGCTTGCTTGAAAGAGAAAGTAGGCTAGAAACGTTATCGATTGAATTAGAAAAATATGAAGCAGAATTAGACGAGCTACAAGCAAGTGCAGATGATGAAAACGAAAAATTAAGAGATTCTGAAAATACATGGGAAGAAAAACAAAGAGAATTGCGAGTCGTCACCAAAACTTATAGTGATCTTCGTGCTCAAGTAGGCTCACAACAAGCTAAGCTTGAACAAATGGTAAAAAGAAAAGATGCATTAGTCAAAGAAAAAGATGATTTAACGCATCAATTACAAGTCGATGAAATGGCGTTATCCCAAAGCCGGTCGAGTTTAGAAAAATTAGTTGATGCGATGGCGGATGATCTTGAACAGAAAGAATTGTTATCTCGTCAAAAAGAAGAAAAAAGAAGAATGTTAGATGAAGCAAGAAACCAAGCTCGACAAGCTAAAGATAAAAGTCATGAGTTAGAGTTGAGTGTTGCTAACATCAACGCGGAAATAAACTCTAGTCAATCGACTAATCAACGCATGCAACATCAAGTCACAGAAATGCAATCGCGTAAAATACAACTGCAAGATGCTCTTGAAAATGCTAATTCGCCAGATGACGAATTACAACTTGAGTTAAATTCAGCATTAGAAAAGCGTTTACAATCTGAAAATGCTTTAGCGCAAGCAAAAGATAACTTAGAAGTAGTCGAAAAATCTGTCAGAGTATTTGAAAAACAAAGAGGGGAAGCTGAGCAAGCTGCGCAGGCTGTTCGTTCTCGACTCGAACGATTAAGAATGCAATGGTCTGAAAATTCAGCTAAGCAAAATTCTCAAGAAGAAAATATCACCAGCCACGATGAAGATATTCAAACTATTATAGAGGGTTTAGAAGATGGCGCTAATGAAGATGAGTGGAATGAACGACTAGATAACATAGCAGCAAAAATACAACGTCTTGGTGCGATTAATTTAGCGGCAATAGACGAACATAATGAACAAAGTGAAAGAAAAATTTACTTAGATGCACAACATGAAGATTTAGACGAAGCGCTAGAATCTTTGGAAAGTGCGATTAGAAAGATTGATAAAGAGACTCGAACTCGATTTAAAGAAACCTTTGATAAAGTTAATACCGGATTGAAAGAATTATTCCCTAAAATATTTGGTGGCGGTCATGCTTATCTTGAACTAACAGGTGAAGATCTACTAGATACTGGTGTTACTGTTATGGCAAGACCCCCTGGTAAAAGAAATAGTACAATCCATCTTCTTTCCGGTGGTGAAAAAGCATTAACTGCGCTTTCTTTGGTTTTTTCTATATTTAGGTTGAATCCTGCACCTTTCTGTATGTTAGATGAGGTTGATGCACCTTTGGATGATGCGAACGTTGGAAGGTTCTGTAAGCTAGTTAAAGAAATGTCTGAACATCTGCAGTTCATTTATATCACTCATAATAAAGTGAGTATGGAAATGGCAAATGCGCTAGCCGGTGTGACTATGCAGGAACCTGGTGCTTCTAGATTAGTTGCGGTTGATGTTGACGAAGCAGCTCATTTAGCTGGTATTTAAGGAGCTGTATAAAACAAATGGATTGGCAAATAAGAATTACATTAATTATTTTTGGGATCGTTCTGGTTGCATATATCTATTTTGATTATTCAAAAAAAAAGAAAACGCTAAAAGATAATGACAAACTGAAAAAGCAGTTTGGGAAATTATCTACTGGTGTTGATCGAACTGGTTTTGATTCTGATGGCGTAGGTAAACCTAGAACAAAAAATCATTCAGACATTAGTGATCTTGCAGAAAAAATTGAACCTGAACTTGGTGATTTAAATATTTCTGAAGGAGAGGTAGCCGCTCTAAAGGTTGATGAAAATCCTGAAATAAAATCGATAGAACCAAAAGTACATTCATTAATTATTCAAGCGAATGAATCCAATCTTTACACGGGTAATGATTTTATGCCTTTGTTTTTATCACAAGGATTCAAGTTTGGTGAAATGAATATTTTTCATCGTTACAAAAACATGGGAAAAAAAACTGGAGAACCAACGGTTAGTTTAGCCAATGCTTTAAATCCTGGTACTTTTGATTTACAAAATATAGATACATTTACAACACCAGCATTTGCTATTTTTTCTACATTTTCGGGTAATGAAGAGTATTTAATTAATTATAAAAACTTGGTGAAAACGGCAGAGTTTTTAGTTAATGAGCTTGGCGGAAAATTACTCGATACATCCGGAAATCTTTATACCCGAGAAATACATCAATACCGTTTAGATGAAATTACAGTAATGGTTAATGACGTTGCTACGAATTAGATTTAAATAAAAATAAGAGAATCCACTTTGCCTTCAAACCCACTCAAAAAACAGATAAGTCGACTTAAAAAAGAGATAGAAGAATTAAATTATCAATATTATGTTTTGGACAATCCAAGTTATCCAGATTCACATTACGACAATCTACTATCAGAATTGGTTTTATTAGAAAGCAATCATCCAGAGTTAATTACTGATAACTCTCCGACTCAAAGAGTCGGCGGGCAGCCATTAAGTGGTTTCTCACAGATTACTCATTTGACTCCAATGTTGTCTTTGGATAATGTTTTTGACTCTGAATCATTTAATAGGTTTTATCAAAGAGTTTTTCAAAAAATAAATGATGGCGAGCCAATCACATTTGCCTGCGAGCCTAAACTTGATGGCTTAGCGATCAGTTGTTTATACATTAATGGCTATCTAGTTCATGCCGCGACTAGAGGCGATGGGAAAATAGGTGAAGATGTCACTCACAATATAAAAACAATCCAGAGTATACCTTTAAAGTTACGTGGGAAATTTCCTAGATTATTGGATGTCCGTGGTGAAGTTTTTATGCCTAAAAATTCATTTGAAGAACTTAACAAAAAAGCGATAGAGAAGGGTGATAAGACTTTTGCTAATCCCAGAAATGCCGCAGCTGGAAGTTTAAGGCAACTTGACCCCAAAATTACAGCCAAAAGAAAACTAGCCGTTTATTTTTATGCCCTAGGAAATGCTGAATATGGAGATCATGAGGATGAGTTAATGAGCGGATTGACTGATTCTCATATTGCAAGATTGAAACAAATTAAATCGTGGGGAATACCAATTTGTGAAGAGATTGAAATCAGAAAAGGTGAGAAAGCTTGTTTAGAGTATTTTAAGCAAATAGGCGAGAAAAGAGCGAGTTTGCCCTATGAAATTGATGGTATTGTTTATAAAGTTGATTCGATTTTAGCTCAAGATAAATTAGGTTTTGTTGCAAAGGCTCCTCGATGGGCAATTGCGCACAAATTTCCTGCTAAAGAAGAAATGACGTTTATCAAAGCTATTGATTTCCAAGTCGGTAGAACCGGGGCGATTACCCCCGTGGCTAGACTAGAAACTGTTTTTGTTGGTGGGGTGATGGTGAGTAATGCAACGCTACACAATAAAGATGAAATTGAGCGTTTGGATGTAAGAGTTAGTGATCATGTTGTTATTAGGCGAGCTGGCGATGTGATTCCACAAATTGTTAGCGTCGTTTTAGAAAAAAGAGAAAAAAATACAATCCCGTTAAGCTTCCCAACAATCTGCCCAATATGTCAATCATCTTTAGAAAAAGAATCGGATCAAGCAATTTACCGATGCACTGGCGGTTTGATATGTTCAGCCCAAAAAACACAGTCAATTATTCATTTTGTTTCACGTAAAGCAATGAACATTGATGGGCTGGGTGATAAGTTAGTTGAAGCATTATGTGATAATAAATTAATTACTAATGTTGCGGATATTTACCAGCTCTCTAAAGATGATTTAGTCGGCTTAGAGCGAATGGCAGAAAAATCTGCCAATAACCTATTGTTGGCAATAGATAAGAGTAAACATACGTCCTTAGCAAAAGTTATTTATGCACTTGGTATTCGAGAAGTTGGTGAAGTGACGGCGATGAACCTCGCGAATAGTTTATTGAACTTTAATAACATTACTAATGCCAGTCTAGAAGCGTTAGAAGACATCGAAGACATAGGACCGATTGTTGCGAAACATATTGTTTCCTTTTTTGAAAATGAAAATAATCTACAAGTCATTGACTCTTTAGTTGAACATGGACTAACTTGGTCAGAAATAAAACCTAAAGATGAGTCGGAGTTACCACTTATCAATCAAACTTGGGTTTTGACGGGCACTTTGACAATATTAAAAAGGAATGACGCTAAGGCGATATTGCAATCACTCGGCGCTAAAGTGAGCGGAAGTGTATCTAAAAATACAAACTGTGTGGTCGCAGGCGAATCCGCTGGCTCAAAACTCAAAAAAGCGAATGATTTGGGAATTAAAGTCATTAGTGAAGATGATATGTTAAAGGTTATTGAGTCATTTAAATAATAATTATTGTAACAAAGCTTCAATTCGAGCACTTTGAGTTGAAGTTTTTTAAATAAAGAATAGGAGAAATATAATGTTAACTATTACCGCACTTTACGCAGGGTTTTTGGGCCTTATTTTTATCGCATTGTCATTTAAAATCGTTGGTATTAGAAAAAGCGAATCAATTGGAATTGGGGACGGTGGAAACGAGAAGCTCCAGTTGGCATGCCGTGTACAGGCAAATTTTGCAGAATACGTGCCTATCGCATTAATATTGCTTGCAATATTTGAGTTAAATTCATGGGCTTCTCTCCATGTCCATATTATCGGTGTGTCTTTAGTTATTGCTTAGTTATTCCGGTTACAAAGTCGACTTCATAATATTTTCTGAATCTCTATAATTAACCCCATACTAAGAATGTGGATATTAATTAAGAAATTTTCAATGTTTGAAACGAACCATCAATGGACTATTTTTTGCAAAGGACGCATGCGAGTCGAAGCATGTACAAATTGTGGTGACCTGCACCTTCCTAACAACACCGAAAGTCAATGTTCCGATAATAAATTAACAAACAGCTCGATTGTTATGGCTGGTTATTTAATGTTGTCCGAAATAGAGGCTAATATAGAGGACGCGGCTTAATAACTCACTCATTGCTAGCTTCTCACTAAGCTGTTTTAAATTTCACAAATCTACGATTTTCCAGTCTGCGCTTTATTCACTTTAGTTTGTTGTCATCAATTGCCCCTTCATAGGGGGTTTTTTTATGCCGACGGATGGCGGTTATTAATAGAGTTAGGTAAACTATCAATATTCTACAAAGGACTATCTTTGGATTTTAGCTATTGAAACAATTAATCTATATTATTCTATTTTTAGTGATTCTTTTGGCTTCTGCTTTATTTTTTTCTCAAAATGACACATTAGTGACAGTTGACTATATTTTGAGCACGTTTACTTGGCCTTTAAATTGGCTAATGATTTTTTTATTCGTAATGGGTTTTTTATTAGGTTCTTTTTCTATGTTGAGGGGATTAATCAATCTCAAGTTACAGCTTGTAAAAAGTAAGCGACTTGTTCAATTAAAAGATAAAGAGATTAAAAACTTGAGAGACTTACCCATTAGAGATGAGTATTAGTTCATAAAACACTATGAATGAATTATTAATAATAGTTGCTTTTTTATTGCCTACCGCATGGTATTTTGGTTATCGTAATGGCAAAAAAAGGATGGATGAAACATCTAATAAACGACGCCAAGGCCTTTCCAAAACCTATTTCACTGGTTTAAATTATCTTTTGAACGAAGAGTCGGATAAAGCAATCGATACTTTTGTCAGTATGTTAGAAATCGATTCTGAAACTTTAGAAACGCATTTAGCTTTAGGTAACTTATTCCGTAAACGAGGAGAAGTTGATAAAGCAATTCGCATCCACCAAAATTTAATAGCCAGACCTTCTTTGTCCACCGATGATAGAAAAAAAGCATTGCTCGAATTGGGGTTTGATTATATGAGTGCAGGTCTTTTAGAAAGGGCTGAAAATATTTTTAAGGAGCTCAGTGACGATTATATTCATAAAGACATTAGCCTTGCAAAACTGTTAGCTATTTATCAACAAACTAAAGATTGGCAAAAAGCAATTGCAACCGCCGCAAAAGTTGCCCATTCTGGCAACCCTCAAGTTAAAAAAGAAATCACTCATTTTTATTGTGAACTCGCAGAAGAGTCACTGCAAAAAAAAGCCTATAAAAACGCGATTAGCTTTATAAAAAAAGCGCTACAAGTGGATATACAAAGTGTAAGAGCTACTTTGATTAGTGGACAAATTCATTACTCTAAAGAGCGTTATAAAAAAGCAATAAAAAGTTTTAGCGAGTTAGCTAAAAGAGATGTTGCATTTTTACCGGAAGCATTGCCATTGCTCGTTAATAGTTTTGCTCAAATAAATGACCAGCGTGGACTTTCGTTATTCTTACAGGATGCATTGAATCGAGGGGCAGGAATTTCTACAATTTTGGCTTATGCCGATATTTTACAAACAAATTCACCTGATGCTATTTCTGGAGATCGTGCAGCTGCCGAATTTATTGCGAAGCAAATGCATGTTCATCCTTCGATCAGAGGTTTGTACCAATTAATTAATTTACATGTTGGACATGCGAGTGAAACAGCAAAACCTAGTCTAGTGATGCTAAAAGACGTTGTGGCCAAACTTTTAGAAAAAAAGCCAGTTTACCAATGTAATCAGTGTGGTTTTGATTCAAAATCATTATTTTGGCAATGTCCAAGTTGTCAAAATTGGGGAAGTGTCAAACCAATTCAAGGGTTAGAAGGGGAGTAGTCTTAGATGTCGTCAACATTTTATAAAAAAATTAACAAACCAAAAATTAACAAACCAATTATTGTTGCCCTTGATTTTGATGATAAACAAAAAGCGCTGGCGCTAGTGAATCAATTAGATCCAAATCAATGCCGATTAAAAGTGGGCAAAGAAATGTTTACTTCTTTTGGAGCCGAGTGGGTGCAGATCTTAATTGATAAGGGTTTTGATGTTTTTTTAGATTTGAAATTTCACGATATTCCAAATACAGTTGCTAAAGCTTGTGTTGCAGCGGCTAAATTGGGTGTTTGGATGGTTAATGTTCACGCTACTGGTGGCCGTCAAATGATGCTAACCGCAAAAAAAGCACTAGATGATTATTATCAGCAGCAGCGAGAAATTGGATTGGCTAACGATGTTGTAGTCAGCAAGACTTTATTGGTTGCGGTCACTATTTTAACCAGTATGGACGATGAAACATTCCAAGAATTAGGTTATAAACGAAGTATTCAGGAACAAGTAGAGCATTTAGCTAAATTAGCTCAAGAAAGTGGCTTGGATGGTGTTGTTTGCTCGGCAAAAGAAGCAGAAAAGCTATCAGAATTATTGGGAGACTCATTTGCTCTTATAACGCCAGGAATCAGACCTGCAAACGCATCATCTGATGACCAAACTAGAATTATGACGCCTGAAAATGCAATTTTGGCGGGTTCTAGCTATTTAGTGATAGGGCGACCGATCACCCAATCGGCCGATCCTCTGAAAGCTTTGTGCGATATATCTGAAAGCATTGCCTCCCTATAGCCATCCTATTATCAACTCTATAATATCGCTCCTGCCTTGAGGCAATCAATTTTAAATCATAAAATCATGGAGCAGAATTATGAAAAACTTATTAACGGTACTACTTTTATCACTTGTTGTTACTATCTCATTCCCTATAGAAGCTAAAAGTGCGAATGTAATCGCGAAACAACCATCTAGCGCAACTAGTAATAAAGTTAGCTTAAACAAAGTCAACTTAAACAAAGCTAATGCTGAAGACATCGCATTGGTATTAAAAGGGGTTGGCTTAGTGAAAGCACAAGCAATTATCATGTATAGAAACAAACATGGTGATTTTAAAGCAATTGAAGAATTAGCAAGTGTCAAAGGAATAGGCGTTGCAACGATTGCAAAAAATCATAGCAAGATTATGTTGTAGATAAAATCAGCACGACTAGAAGGCTAATAGTCCCCACAGAGGATAAACTATTAGCCTTTTATTTTGTTTGTCATATACCAAAGAGCAAAAAATATAAAAGCCGATAATGCGCCAAAAGCATGAGACTCTTCCACAACATTCGCACCAATTAATTTTTCTGTTTCGGAATTTATTTGCCAAAAACTTTCTGCGAATAATTTGCCGACTGTAAATATCACAATAGTCAAATTAATCCATTTTCCACTTTTCCAAGATAAAAGTGCGCCACCTATTAAATATCCATGTAGTGCGCCTGATAAACCGACATACCAATGAAGGTTCATAAACCAATGGAGTAACAATACATTTAAGACCATGCAAAATAATAAGAGGTAAGTCCGAAGCTTTTGATTAAGAACTGGTTGATAAAAAATATCCATCAGCCATAAACCAGCGATATTAAGAATCCAATGATTCCAGTTACTATGACAAAAATTTGCTGTGAAAATCCGCCATACATCACCCTGATTAACACTGGTAGACTCGTAGCGTAGGTATTTGATACTTTCTGGTGCGAAGAGCATTACTAGCAAAGTTAAAGAGGTAACCAGTAAACTCAATTTATATTGATGGTATTGAGCAAGTATTTTAGTGATAGATTGTATGAGGGACGTTTTATTCATATCGATAAATTACTTGAGAGCGGGCGGTATTACAACCCTGACTTAATAATACGCAAAAAAAAGCCTCAATAAAGAGGCTTTTTCGCTTTTTATTTGGCTCCCCCTCCCCGATTCGAACGGGGGACCTGCGGATTAACAGTCCGTCGCTCTAACCAGCTGAGCTAAGGGGGAACAACAACCCTCTGTATGAGGGAGCGCTATAATAGTGGATGATAATCCAGTGGTCAACCTTCAATTTCAATTATTGTTACTTTTTTTTAAATCAATATTTTTAAGGCTAAAAGTAGTGAGCTGAAACTTTTTTCAAACGAGCTATAGCGTCTTTTAATGTTTCCATTGATGCAGCATAAGAGAGCCTTAAATGGCCTTTTGCGCCAAATGCACTTCCAGGAACTAGTGCTAATCCAACCTCACTTAGAATCAGCTCGGCTAAATCGGTATCATCATCGCAACCGGCTTTTGTTATTAGCTCGCTTGCATCTGGAAAGGCGTAAAAAGTTCCATCACTTTGAAGGCATTTAAATCCTTTTATGGAATTTAACTCGAAGACAACATAATCATGCCTTTCTTTAAATGCGGCCAGCATTGGTTTAATACAAGATTGATCACCATCTAAGGCTTCAACTGCGGCGGCTTGAGAAATTGATGCTGGATTAGACGTGCTTTGAGATTGAACTTTTTTCATCGCGCCAATTAATTTACTCGGTCCTGCAGCATAGCCGATCCTCCATCCTGTCATCGCATAGGCTTTAGATACGCCATTTAACACAACAGTTTGTTCATAAAGATCAGGGCAAGCATTTAAAATATTAACGAAACTACCTGATTCCCAAAGAATATGCTCATACATGTCATCTGTAGCAACAATAATATTAGGGTGTTGTAATAGTACATCACCGAGTGCTTTCAATTCTTCTTTAGAATAGGCAACACCGGTTGGGTTACTTGGACTATTGATAACGAATAGCTTTGTCTTGTTGGTAATCGCTTGTTTTAATTTTTCTGGCGTTATTTTAAGATCATTATCAATATTGGTATCAATAATCACCGGAGTCGCATCTGCCAATATCGCCATGTCTGGATAAGACACCCAATACGGAGCAGGGATTATCACTTCATCGCCTTTATTTAATAGCGCTTGGCAAAGGTTAAAAAAGCTTTGTTTGCCACCGCTAGACACCAATATTTGATTAGCTTCATAGTCAAAATTATTATCTCGTTTAAACTTAGCGATGATTGCCTGCTTTAACGCTGGAGTTCCATCCACTGCTGTATATTTAGTTTGACCGGATTTGATTGCTTCATATGCCGCTTGTTTTATGTGCTCTGGAGTATCAAAATCTGGCTCGCCAGTACCTAAACCAATAATATCTTTACCTTGCGCGCGTAATTCGGCAGCTTTTGCAGCAACCGCTAAGGTGCTAGACGGTTTAACTTTTTTGATTCGATTAGAAAGTTGGATTTCCACAATATTAAGCCTCATTTGTAAATTTTTACTGGAAACGGATTCAATCCTGAATAATATGGTAATTGTAACCGACAGAGAATAAAATAAGATAGATTAAAAAGTAATACAATGAGTAATATGGAACAAGAATCTAAATTTAAATTAAAATCGCCATTTAAACCTGCTGGTGATCAGCCTACAGCGATTAAAGAATTGATGGAGGGTTTAGATGATGGGTTAAGTCATCAAACTCTTTTAGGCGTAACCGGTTCGGGAAAAACCTTTACAGTCGCTAATATCATTCAAAATACGGGGCGACCAACGATTATTCTAGCACCAAATAAAACCTTGGCTGCGCAGCTTTATGGTGAGATGAAATCATTCTTTCCAGATAATGCGGTAGAGTTTTTTGTTTCTTATTACGATTATTATCAGCCGGAAGCTTATGTGGCTAGTAGCGATACATTTATTGAAAAAGATGCCTCAGTTAATGACCATATTGAACAAATGAGACTTTCCGCCACACGATCTTTACTAGAAAGGAGAGATTCAATTATCGTTGCATCAGTATCGGCTATTTATGGTTTAGGTGACCCTAAACAGTTTCATAAAATGGTGATGCATTTAAAGCCGGGTGATGAAATTAGTCAAAGAGCGGTTTTAGTAAAATTAGCAGAATTACAATTCACTCGTAATGATACTGATTTACAGCGCGGAACTTACCGAGTAAGAGGTGATGTGATTGACATATTTCCTGCAGAATCTGAAAGAAACGCCATCCGTATCGAATTGTTTGATGAAGAGGTTGAGAATATCAGTCTATTTGACCCTCTAACCGGTGAAGTATTTAAGAAACTAGCTAGAGCGACTATTTTCCCAAAATCTCATTATGTCACCGCTAGACAGACAATATTGGACTCAGTTGAAAAAATTAAAATTGAGCTAAAACAACGTTTAGCCAAACTTGAAGAGTTGAATAAACTAGTCGAATACCAAAGGCTTGAACAAAGAGTTCGTTTTGATATCGAAATGATGCAAGAGCTCGGATATTGCTCTGGAATAGAAAATTACTCGCGTTATATGTCAGGACGAGAGCCCGGTGAACACCCCCCCACTTTATTTGACTATTTGCCTGATGATGCACTTTTAATCATTGATGAATCCCATGTCATGGTTTCCCAAATTGGCGCAATGTACAAAGGCGATCGATCTCGAAAAGAAAACTTAGTGGAGTATGGTTTCAGACTCCCCTCAGCTCTCGACAATCGCCCTTTGCGTTTTGATGAATTTGAAGGCCTTGCTCCTCAAATGATTTTTGTCTCGGCAACGCCGGCTAATTACGAGAAAGAAATATCAGGTCAAATTGTTGAGCAAGTTGTTAGGCCTACCGGTTTGCTTGATCCTGAAGTGGAAATAAGACCGGTATCGACTCAAGTCGATGACTTACTTTCAGAAATAAGAAAAAAGGCCGCTATCAATGAACGTGTTCTAGTGACAACATTAACAAAACGTATGTCAGAAGATTTAACTGATTACTTAACAGAACATGGTGCTAGGGTACGATACTTACATTCAGATATTGATACTGTTGAAAGAATGGAAATCATACAGGATTTAAGGCGGGGCGTATTTGATGTGCTGGTGGGCATTAACTTATTAAGAGAAGGCTTGGATATGCCTGAAGTCTCTTTAGTGGCTATTTTAGATGCAGATAAAGAAGGCTTTTTAAGATCTGAACGCTCATTAATTCAAACAATAGGGCGTGCCGCAAGAAATCTAAATGGAAGAGCTATTTTGTACGCAGACAAAATAACCGGATCAATGAAACGAGCGATAGACGAGACTGATAGAAGACGTGAAATTCAACATCAATATAATATTGATAACAATGTCACACCAGTTGGTGTGACTAAGTCAATTGATGACATTATGCAAACCGGTGAAAAATTTAGTGTTTCTCAACTATCAAAACAGAGACGAGTAGCGGAAAAATCCGCCGAATATAAAGTTCGTACACCCGCCCAAGCAAGTAAGGCGATAAAGGAACTTGAAAATAAAATGACAGATGCCGCAAGAAACCTAGAGTTTGAAAAAGCGGCTAAATTCAGAGATGAGATTAGTTTATTGAGAGAGGCTATATTTAAGTAGGTAGAGTATCCATGTACAATTTTTCTATTTTAGCTTGTGTAAGGTCTTAGTTATTTTGAGTTTAGTTTAAAGGTATTATTCATTGTTATTTAACTCTTTATGCATAAGTTTAATGACTTCACTTGTTTGTTGTAAAATCGGAGGAATCCATATACGGGTTGAGCTGGTTATCTGGTTATCGGTCTGCAGAAATTTACTGATGAAGCCAATCTACTCACAAAAAAATTTGGTGATCGATTTACTCCACCGACTTTACCCATAGAAAAATGAACAATAACCAGAGGTTTTAATAATCTCTTTAATTAGCAACACATCCCCCGGACACTGTTTGATAGTGAACATGACATTTTTAGATAAATGCTACATAAATTTTTAGTAGCAGAAGCGGTTCCTTTTCACACAGCTTGGGGAAAGCAAGGGTATATTGACAGAGATTTGTGGCGTAAGGCGGGTGAGCATAGTTTCTTATGTCCAACGGTGCCAGAAGAATATGGTGGCGTTGGTGGTGACTTCCATTTTAATGCTATTGTCGATGAAGAATTAGCTAAACTTTGTTTGTCAGGCATTGGATGGGGACTTCATTCGGATATAGCAGTTCCTTATATATTGAATTATGGTTCTGAAGAACTAAAACAAAAATTTCTACCCGGTACCGTCACTGGCGATATCATCACAGCGATTGCTATGACAGAAGCTGGAACAGGCTCTGATCTACAAGGCATCAAAACCAATGCAGTATTAGATGGTGATGAATATATCATCAACGGCTCAAAAACCTTTATTACCAATGGTCAACAGGCAGATCTAGTTATTGTTGTTGCCAGAACTGAATCCAAAGCCGGTTCAAAAGGTATCAGTTTGTTTTTAGTGGAAGCTAAAACTCCAGGTTATAGTCGAGGTAGCAACCTGGAAAAATAGGCATGAAAGCTCAAGATACTTCAGAATTGTTGTTTAGTGATGTAAGAATACCTAAAGATAATTTATTAGGAGAATTAGGTAAAGGTTTTGGTTATCTAATGGATGAATTGCCGCAAGAAAAACTTTCTGTTGCATTAAATGCAATAGCCAATACTGAATCAATTTTAGAGCAAACTATTGAATATGTCAGCGTGCGTAAAGCGTTTGGAAAAAGCATTGCCAGTTTTCAGAACACACAGTTTAAATTGGCTGAAGCTGATACAAAAGTGACTTCAACACGTGTCTTCATTGATAGATTTTTAGAGCTACATATAGACCGCAAACTGGATGTCGCTACAGCAGCAAAAGTAAAATTGTTAGCTGTCAAAGTACAATGTGAAGTACTTGATGAATGTCTTCAGTTACATGGCGGGTGTGGTTATATGTGGGAATACCCTGTAGCAAGAGCTTTTGCTGATGCTAGAGTATAAAAAATATATGCCGGTACGAGTGAAGCGATGAAACTAATAATCTCTAGAGCTATATTCAATAACCGAAGATTTAATCAACGATACCCGCTTTAATAACGTAAAGCGGCTAAACATATTAATGTGGTAATTTTAATGAATGGTCCTTTAAAAAAATTAAAAATCCTAGATTTCTCAACATTACTCCCTGGTCCCTATGCCACCATGTTAATGGCTGATATGGGAGCTCAAGTGCTAAGAATAGAATCGCCAACTAGAGCGGATTTAATGAAGGCAATGCCACCAAAATATGGTGACAATTCTTATGCCCATCTGACGATTAATCGCAATAAAAAATCTTTGGCTGTTGATTTAAGACAGCCTGACGCGCGCGATATTATTATAGCTTTGTTGGATGAGTATGATGTGCTTGTTGAACAGTTTCGACCCGGTGTGATGAAAAAGTTGGGATTAGGTTATAAAGAGCTTAAAAAAATAAAACCTGAACTGATTTACTGTTCGATTACGGGTTATGGTCAAACAGGTACGCATAAAAACCGAGCCGGTCATGATATTAATTATCTAGCTCTAAGCGGTCTTGCTAGTTATAGTGGACGCAAACAATCAGGTCCGAGTTTAGGTGCAACTCAAGTGGCAGATATTGCCGGTGGTTCACATCATGCAGTCATGGGTATATTAGCGGCTACAATTGAACGCCAAACTAGCGGAAAAGGGCAGTATTTAGATATCAGTATTTGCGCGGCTAGCTTCACCTTAAATGCCATCTTTGGCGCATCGGCATTGGCCAGCGGCATAGATCCAGATTATGAAGATCAAGTGCTTAATGGTGGTTGTTTTTATGATTATTACGAAACTCAAGATCAACGCTACATTTCAGTTGGTGCGCTCGAGCCAAAGTTTGCAGCGCTATTTTTTGAGACAATTCAGAAGCCACAATGGTTAGCAAAAACAATGCTGCCACTTGGTGAGCAACAACAGTTAAAAGAAGATATAAGCGCTTTAATCAAACAACACACCCTTCAATATTGGCAGAAAATATTTGCTCAGGTCGATTGTTGTGTTGAGCCAGTACTAAGCATCAATGAAGTCGCTAAATCTGACTTTGTCAGAGACCGAAACATGATAGTTGAGTTAACATTGGATGATGATAAAAAAATAAAACAGATAGCAGCAGCAATTCAATTTACTGAACACTCTCCTAACTACACCGTAGCTAAACAAGTAGGTGAAAATACGATAGAGGTATTAAAAAAGATAGGCTATTGCAAAAATAAAATCAAACGGTTACTTGAGAATAAAGTTGTATCAACCATAGGCCATTTATTAAAATGATTAGATGTATCTTGACGTGGGAAGGGTATATTGTTGAATAGTATATTTCGAGCCTGTAAAAAAAATTGTGTAACTCCTCACGCGTCACCACTGCGGTGTTTTATCAGGGATCTCTATTGGGACTCAAGCCACTCAGTTCTCCAAGCAAACTTTCTTCTATAACGTAATCAAGCGCTCAAGGCCCTAAAAAATT
>JBLIBL010000009.1:0-61627 GCA_047633355.1 Polaribacter sp. | reverse complement strand
TTCAACACCGAATTAATCCAGTCAACATATTGACTAACCCGAGTGTATTGCTCACCCGCACCATATAAACCTTCAGGAGTATCATCATGATTCATTTGATGAGAACTGACTCCCGCAACCTTTAAACCTTGCGATGTTTCTATAAATGCTGGGCCGCCACTGTCTCCCGGTCCGCTAATGCCTTCGATTTCAAGAGCATTATTTAAAGGACTGTCAAAATCGAAATTAATCCATAAGTTATCAACTGAGTCGATAATATTTTCCGCATGATTAATTGAAGTTGATGGACCTGTAATACCTTTTTCACCAGTTCCAACATAACCTGAACCTACAAACCAAACATGTTTTGAAACTTCATCTCTAAGGGTATAAATGGTTGTTGGTTCAATGCCGATAACTGGCTCATTTAGTTTTAAAAGGGCAATGTCATTTTTTTGATTGCTTTGATTATAAGATGGATGTGGGACTATTGATTTAACATAATAGTCTTTAGCGTTTATTTCCACTTTATAGTTTGCAGGTAAAACGTGAGTTCCGTGACCCGCAGTAACGATCCACTGAGGACTAATGAGTGTTCCAGTCATATATTTCAAATTAACCACACTAGGGTAATCCGATTGTTTAACCTGATAGAGGTCAGGACTTCTATCATGTCGCATAACAATGCTATTGGCAGTGAGAGAGAATAAAGCTAAGATAGCTAAAATAAGTTTGAGAAAATTCATGTTTATCCGTTAGGTTTGTTGAATGAGATTGTCTTTATCCACGAATTAAGAATCAAATACAAGAGCACAAGGCTGAGACTTTTCTATCCTTTTTCTATCCAAAAACTATCACGGCTATCTTATTGAAAATTATGCAAAATAATACCAGAAATATAGAAAAGGATATTTTATCCTCTGCAAAAAAACTGACCTTGAGTGAGTTTTTGTCAGAGAATTTGAGAGTTAATTCTAGTCAGAATAGAATTTATTTGAATAACAATGAACAAATTTTGCAACCAAAGGTTATGCAGTTGTTATTGTTTTTATGTGCAGCCAATGGTCAAACATTAACCAAAGAACAGCTTAATAAGATGTTGTGGCCAGATACTCAGGTAGGTCCTGATTCATTAGCAAATACCATGACACGGTTGAGAAGGGCGCTTAATGATAGTAGCAAGCAGCCTCAATTTATAGAAACGGTGCAACGAAAAGGATATCGTTGGTTACAATCCGTTAAACTAGTTAAAAGAGTCCAACAAGTTGAAAATACAGCGACACGTAAATTTTTAAAATATTATGTAGTCGTTACAGCATTAATATTGATTTCTGCTGTAAGCTATTGGTTAACTAAAGCGGAGTCTAAAAAATTCCCATTTACCGATCTCACTATTAAAACGACTCAAAGTGGTATGGAAGTAAAGATCGGCATTGATAGTGAATTAAATCAGGATAATCAGGAAAAGATAAAAAAAGAAATTAGTCGAATTACTGGTAAGAGTGCTGAACAAATGAAAATAACAATTGACCCAGATTGTACTCAAGAAAAAATTAATGATAATCAAACTGAAGATTGTAACTTAACGCACGAAATTGAGTAAAAAAGATCAAATTAATTCCGTTATTAAAATAATTTCAATAGGTCTAATTCGTTGCCAATCATAATTAACATATGATATATTTATTAGACTACCCCGAAACTTTGGCTTTACACCTGTGAACAGATTGCTATAGCCGTTACTAACGCTTGGTTGAAGGATGAGTAATCTCTGACATGATTTCTTCATCTCTTTTAGTAACGGATTTGTCTGGTTAAAAAGATTGACCGAGACTAAAACAATACATTTTCTCTCCGCCATTATTATGTCCCTATGCGTAACCTATGCGTAACCTATGCGTATCCTAAGTGAAAAATTGTAGAATAAATGAAGCGTGGTATTAATTTCGTATCCAACATCAGAATAATATATTTTTTCTGATTCTTGATAGACATTGCCAACATCTATAAATAGTTTTCCAAAAATATTACCCAATCCAATAGGTGGTGCCATTAGAGTTTTTTCTATTCTCGCAATTGGAAAGCTGTATTCAATATTTGCGAGCTGCATGCGTCGACCGACAAATTGGGGTAAGCCGGATGGCTAACCTCTTAAAGAATATTCGCGCTTGTTGGTTTCACCTTGATTAAGAAAAAATAAATCACTGTCTTCGCCACCCAATCTAAAAGGGTTAGCTTTATCAGTTCCCCAACCTTGAACAACTCTCAATGCTAAAGAGTGCTCTTTATTAATTTGTAAGAGCTCGCGCCAATCTAAAGTGTAAACATTGCCGGTAAAGTTATTACTAAGGATATTACTGTTTTCGACCATAAATTTAATTTGTCTTACAATGCTTTTGGCATTTGACTGGAAGACATCTTTGCTGTTGTTAAAGGACAAACCTAAAGCAATTAATCCATCTTTAAATTCGGAAGTCTGGTTGTAATTTTCTCTAGCATAAAAACCTTGCTTTACCTTCATTGTTGCAATTCCTGCAAATAAATCCCACTGTGATTGAATCTCTAAAATTGGCAAGTGAAAAACTATTTCTAACTGGTCTTCTATCAAGTAAGAGGATGTTTTATTCACTTCAGCGGAAAAATCCAGTGAGCGGCTAATTGCAACGTTTAAGTATTGACTGTAGGCGTAACCTATCCCTCCAAAAGGTGATTGTTTGTCGATATTGGTTCCGAGAGCTGTTGTATATTGATGAATACCTAAAGCATCGCTGCTCGTTGTTTGCACGCAGATCTCAACATCATCTTCATTACCTGCAGAAAAAGGTAACCAATAGGCCGGGGTTAAACTCGACCAATGAGAATAATCTTGAATATCAATCGCTTTTTTAATTCCTGATGCAGCTACTTGATAACGACTGCATTCTGTTAGTTTTGTAGCTTATTTTTCTCCATCTTTTAATTGATATAAATCAAAATACAAATTAAAAGAATTGCAAATGTCAGCTTGTGCAATGAGAAGACCTTCGGTTTTATGCCAGTCAAGTTTCGCGGTTATATTGGTGGGCATAATTTCTGTTAATTTCCCAGAGTCTGATCGAAAAACTAACATTGTTTCTTCAAAGCGATTTTTTCTAAAAAAATAGAGGCCATCGTTTGTTGCGACAAACTCTATTGTTAAAAAATAATCAAAGGTAATCTGATCTCCAGCAATTATTCCAGTTGCCTTAATCTTAGATAATTGCTCTGAATAATACTCATTCCAATAAACAGTAAATTCATCCCACAATACATTAAGATATTTTCCTAGAACTTTTCGGCATTTCGATTGATAAAATATGGGAGTAAATCGTTGCCATATTCATCGCTTAGCTGAGTTACTTTTTCTCTTCCATATTTGTCAGCAATGAAACGGTAAAAGTGTTCAGCATATAAATAAACTTGGTTTAACGGCCAATCTATATTCAAAACATTTACTTAATTAATACTTTTAAGATCATTTTAAACCTCTAGTCGCATCATCATTTTGAAGTTAGTGTTTTGACCTCTGCCAATACCTTTATCAATACCCGTTTCGACATAGGTAGCTAGTCCTTCTATTAACCAAGTTGGTTCAAAAGCATTTGGAAATAATAATGGAAAGCGCCCGAAAATTTTACGAATGAATTTTGGAGCACCGGAGGCCTTATCTAAATGTAAGATATGCGTATATTCATGAATGATTAAAGAGCTTAACCAAGATTGATAATCAAAGGTTGTTGATCTTGCAGGTTGAATAATTAAAGTAGATCGGTTTCTTGGGAAAGGTGTAGCGGAGCCATTGGCAAAGTCAGTCGAGTCAGTTAAGATTAAATCGGTTTTCTCAAGAGGTTGCCAGTTTAATTGTATTGTTAATAGGTCATGAGTTTTTTCTGCTAAATGTGCGGTTTTTATTGCAATAGATTGATGCTTTAAATCAAAGTGTATTTTGAAGTGAGAAGTTTAAAGAGTTTTCCAATTGAGTGCTGGGTCATTTCCAAAGGTTTGCTGAGATAAGCTGATAGAAAAGATTAAAACAATCGCGAAAGAACAACGTTTAAGAAAAATACTAATTTTAAACTGAACATGTATACAATCCCTAAAACTACAGACTCTAATATCTATGGAGTCTAAGCGCTAAAAGTCATACAGAACAAGCAAAAACTATTTATCAACAAGTGTTTCTAAAGTTAATGGAGGAAGGGTCATGGCTCATTACAAACGCTATTAAATTTTTTTTATTATCTTGTGAAAATATTGTCTTGATTTACTGAATGCCGAAAGGTATTTCAGTTTATCTTAAAGAAACCTGCTTCATATGTTAAAAACGAAAAAAAACAGCAACTCTAAAATGTGCCAGAAACTGATAACTTGAATTCAGGCTTTCGATGACGATAAGAAATTTCCGTACTTGCTAAAGGTAAGCTACGGTCACCGCCATGAATAAATCTTGAACGAGTATAATCTCCAGTGTTTAAATGTGAGACTTCAAGTTGTATTTTTACGCCCAAGTATCGGCTAGTTTCTACAAAAAATTTAAAACGATCATTGCCGCTAAAAGTCACTCGTTCATTGACTCTATGATTGGTATCTGTAAATACGCCTTCATATTCAATGCCCCATGCTATTTTTGCTTTAACTAAATCCTGTCGTAGCTCAAAAGATAACCAGTCGTGAATGTAGCCATTAGTGATTCGGTTGGCATGGGTGACAGGATCAAAAAATTCGGAATCTGTGTATATATGCGATATTTCAATTAAACCATTATCTAAAATCCAATCAAGAGGTAAGGTTAAATCTGTTTCTATTCCCCATAACCGAGAATCGCCAGCATTCCCAAGTCCTTGCTCTGGTTCTTCTCCTTCAGATGGTAAAATAATTTGTTCAAGAATATCACCTCGCCATTGATGGAATACTTTAAATCTTAAACTACCTCGTTCCTTGAAACTCCAATCATAATTGACAGAAAGCTCGTCTCTTGTATCGGGCGATAGGTCAGGATTACCTGAAAATATATTACCGTCCGCTACATTATTACTATCGGCAAAATCGCCCAAATCTAATTGACCAACCTTTCTTTCTGCGGAAACAGCTAACTGATTATTATTGTTAATCTTATAATTTGCAATTAAACGAGGTTTTATAAATTGAAAAATTTGTTTATTTGCAGAATCACCTGAAACTTCGATTTGTGAAAATTCGCTAGTGATGCTGCCTTCTATTGATAACTCTTTTGAAGCTTCGTAAGTAAAACTTGCAAAAATTTCGCTACGTAATTCTTCTACATTTACGTTTTTAATACTTCCAGAATTGTTGGTTAGACTAGATAGTTTATTTCTCGCGATTTCTATACCGTATTCAGGTTTAAAGGTATCTTTTCCAGCGAACCCATTAGTAGCTCGAAATATCGTTTCACTTTCATTTGAGTCCTGTGAAAAATTACTGCTAAATGTATCCAAGTCTAGAAAATTTTCCAAGTTCACTTCGTTTTCATAATATCGGTCCTTGGTAACACTTAAACCAATGAGGTGCAATTTCCATTCACTCGAGGTTTCCACCCAATCAATGCTAAATTCTGACAAATTGAACTCACTGTTTTCCGCAATCTTTAGATGTAGGTCTTCGCTTCTTTGATCTGGTTGGCGAGCTTCAAAAATTTCTCGATTAGTATCGAATTTACCTTCATCTGCTCCTAGTCGTGTATTTAATGTTAAAAGA
Source organism: Polaribacter sp. (assembly GCA_047633355.1). Taxonomy (GTDB): domain Bacteria; phylum Pseudomonadota; class Gammaproteobacteria; order Enterobacterales; family Kangiellaceae. Next base: position 55,915 of record JBLIBL010000009.1, on the reverse strand, counting down.
CCGTCCGCTATTTTAAGAGCGCCTTCGCCATTCACAAAAATCCATTTATTCCGATCAACAAGAGTTTCATCGGAAGCTGTTTCTAGCGTGCCATTTGCTTCTCGCTTTTCGATTAATGCTTTTCGATAGCCGGGAAATCCACCAATATCAATATCAAAAGCAGTTTTCCAGTCACCAATATTGGTATTTATCGCGGCTTCAATATTTGGAATGTTCCTACCATCTGGTGCGCGCCTCACTTTTGTTGCCCAGCTGCCGCTTGATGTGTCTACTTTTCTAACAACATTAGCAATAATGGATTGCCCCGAAGTTTCCCCTGCGCTTACACCACCTCTTAAAATTTCAATGTAGGCGACCTGAGCTGCGGGTATACGATTTAAAGCGCCCGATAACCCCCCAGATTTACTCGTCGGTCTTGCGCCGTCAATTAAAACGTTTCCGGCGTTACCACCAAAACCTCGGTTATTTTCGCCTTGATCAAATTTAAAGCCTGGGAGCCTTTCTATCATTTGTAATGCATTTTGTGGTAAATACTGGTGAAAAAAACTGGCGGGGTATTTATCTTCTGATTCTCTTGCATTAGTATTTGCGCTTTGAAAAATGAATAGACAGGCTATAAAAAAGCAATTTAATTTTGTCTGAAGCATCTAATAGTGGCTCATATACTTGAGAAATTAATAATCGATATAGTATAGACAGATGATTTTTAAATTCACTATTAAAGTTGTAACAGGATTGTTCTGATTGTGTATTTAGAGTTATAAGTAAAGATATGGGCATAGGTATAAATATAAGTATCAGTTTATTAATATTGGATCTGATGAGAAAAATGTCCAATTTAAAAGTGTTGCCAATACTGTTCTGGAAAGACACTGCTAAAGAGCCATTCACTTCAATTTAAGTGGCATAATGATAGTCTCAAATCCTTGGTCAAGCTATCCCGCTTATATCAATCAAAGCAAACCGGAAGATTGGTTGTTTCGCGATAAAACCTATCAAATGTAGGTCATCATCATCGTTACAAAGGTTACCTTAACACTGTTTAAAAGGGCATTGATGAAGACATTAAACGATTTTATAGTAAAGGTAACCTATTAGCAGCGCTCCAATGTCAAACTAAACAACTTACCCTATCACGTTTTTGCTATTTATGCGTGCCATCGGTATAGTCAAGCCGGTCATAATGAGATTGAAAAGCATTTTTGATTAACGCATCGAGGCAGTATTTCAGCACCATTGACCCGAATCCGAAAAGAGCTCAATGATAATCAGTGGACAAATGAAGTTAGTCAATTAGAAAAGCAGTTGTTTATTGTATAATGAGCCTGACCCCTGCTTTTTCTTTTTGGATGTTCTGTAATACTGCAAGTGGAGCTAATGCCAGTGCTGTTTCTATAGTTTAATTGAAACGGCTAAAGCCAATGGACTCACACCGTTTAATTGTCTGATGTTATTGCTTGAATAGTTACCAAAACAACCAGACGACTTAGATTATTTAATGTCTTGGAATGTTAAGCTAGAGGACACCATTTAAAAAGCTAGGTGTTGATCGCCGGACACTTACGCTTTAGGTGCTTCTTTTTCTAATATAAATTAAACAACAATCAAGTCAATTTGCTCTGACTCCGTTTGATTTAAAACTTACTCGCCTAGACCGCCATTGATAACGTCAGCTTCTTCTTGAGTACCTGGCCGTGTGTCTGATAAACGGAAGCCATTAGCTAAATTGCCATCATGACAATCGAGGCCTTGCTTAAGACAATTATCTAGGAGCATTTGCATCAACTCAGGATGCCAGCCATTCATCCAATCAGCGTGTATAGACATTCCACCATTATTACTCTCATCGGCGTCATACATATCAGAAGCGAGTTTCCAGTTAGCTGAAGACAAAGTTTCAGGGTCGTAAACATCTGCGCTAACCCTATAGCCAAAATGATAACTTGGTCTTACGAGCGCTACAGGGTGGCTGGCGGGGCAAACCGTTTCACCGGGAGCGATCGTCTCAGGATATGCCATATGGCTTTTGTGATTCGCAGAATCTAAGTTGACGCCATCCCAGCAGCTGGGGAAAATTATATCCTGACGTACCATATCACCTGCTTCACAACTAGGAATACCCGGGGTATACAGTAGTACCTCATCATTATCGGCAGCGTCCCAACTTTGGCAATGCCAGCGAACGATTGACGTATTTTGTTCTTGGCCCGGTTGACCCATATGACTACCGGCTATAATGCGCATGCCAAGCGGTATTGGCTGAATTGATTCTAGATCACTAACTGCAGCCACATAGTAAAAGAGTTCATGTGACTCATCAGCATCACCGGTTATCCCTGATACCGCCTTCCACGCTGGCTGGCCGCTGGCATCTAGGAGTCGCTGTCCAGTTTGGGGATCAAATGAAGGTGCTAATACACTAGGCATCCAATAGGCGGATAAGTTGAGCACATTACCTTGGCAAGTTGACTCACCCGTTGTGAACAAGCTTTCATCCGTGGTGTTGTGATCAACGAGGGTATTTCCGTAAAAACGATGCAAGTGGGCGGCACCTTCTTCGCCAGGGAAGACGATAGGGTCGTTGTAGCTAGAATTAGCGAAGTCACAATTCACTCTGAATATTCCGCGCCAACCAAGGCCATCTGCAGAGTCAGGATAAACAGGCTCTGGAATTAAATCAGCATGATGTGGCTCAGTATTATTTGGCTCAGTCACGCTGATCGTATTCCAACTGTAAACCCCTTCAATGCCCTCGGCACCAATAGCGTCGGATACTTTAACGCTAAATGTTTGAGCCCCGACGGATAATGGCATCAACGTGATGGGGGATTCACAGGGACTGAAATCATTGTAATTCAATGCACATGAATAGCTCACTCCGTCTTCAGCGCTGAATTCGAATTTAGCATAAACATTGTAATCTTCTGGTGGAGGCGTTTTAGTAAAAACGATGTCTAAGTTACTTGCAGTATTATTTTCTTCTTCAATACTCGACGTTGAGCCTCCGCCACAGCTAACTATTGTTAATAGAACAGAACTCGCTATTGCGAAATGGATACTTGAATTGGCTAACGTCTTAATTCGATTCATCAGATGGTATTCCTTATTTTAAGTAATAAAAGAGTTTGTGGTGTGAATAAAAGATATAACGTTCCAAACGGATTTAGGTTGACAAAAAGATCAAGGGGATCAGAGAAATTTAACGATAAAATTTTAACTATAGCTTCGTTCGTCGATCTCTTTCTCAAGGTTTGGGAATAAGCGTTAGGCCAGTTTATAGTTCTAATTGACGTTTAAAACCCTCAGTTCCTAGAACTTTTGTACCGTTAACTGCCCCTCTAATTTCTTGGAGTTTAAAGTGAGGGGTCTCCTAATTAAAAAGAGCGGGGTAGCGTTTGGCCCTTAGCCCTTAAAGGATTCATTTCGATATAGGACTGATGATTAACAAATAGAGATCACTTTCTACCAAAGATGCTTTAAAGCGGTCTTCCCAAAGTGTGCCGAACGGTAGTGTTGCTTATTAAAATACCTTACATCGTTGAGGCCTAAGGCTTGCATCATTTGACTAGCACCGTTTTCAGTGCTTGGCGTTACAAGTGAACGTGGTTGGTCATTAATACATAGCCGTGAATAGCCCGCTGAAACTGAACGGCATATTCTCTTAGTTTATCAATATAATCGACATAATCATTGTCTCAATTGAAAAAGGGGTGTCGGTTGTTACGTCTTTGAATGATGTGCAGAGGGATGTCAGGTAAACAGATTTGGGGTTGTTTTTTAAGACAGTATCTGACCCCCCTTGCATTAAACTTCAAACGCATAAAACGTGTGAGAGAACAAGGTTTGTGTGTTTAATTGTTGCGGATATTAAGGATCAAATAACTCCACTCTATTGCGGCCTAATTTTTTTGCTTTGTACATGGCTTTGTCGGCATGTTCAATAATATCGTAAACATCTTCATTGTTTTTAAGTTGCGCCGCACCGATACTTAAAGTGCAACTATCGATCGTTTCTTGACTTTTTCGTTTTTTGATGTGTAGTTGTTCTATAATCAAGCGAAGTTTTTCGGCTATTTTTAAGGCATCTTTTAGATTGGTATTCATTAATAGCATGATGAACTCTTCACCACCTACTCGCGCGATAATATCGATACCTTTAATATTTTTTTTAAGACTATTTGATACTGCTTTTAGAACACTATCACCTACAAGATGGCCATATTTGTCATTAAATTCTTTAAATTTATCAATGTCTGCGACTAATACAGCTATTGGAAAATTATCATTAATCATTTCTACTTTGGCATAAGCGTCATTTAATCCTGTTCGATTCAAAACGCCTGTTAAATTGTCTTTATGTGCTAGTTCTTTCATTTGCAAATGCTTGTCTTTTAGTTGCTCTATTTGTAGATGAGTGTCTGCCAGCTTATTTTCCATTTCTTTAGCGTACAAGTGAACTGATTCAGTTTCTTTAATGAGCAGAGTTGTCGTGTTTAAAACATCTGCGCCTGAGTCAGGATCTAAGAAAGGGCGTATTTCTTTTAGATAATTAGCATAATCTGCAATTTGATCCCGGCCTTTATTGACCGATGATGATGTTGATGCTACTAATTGATGAAAACGTTGAGCAAACTTTCGTAACTCTTTTTTTTGAGGTTGCGCAATAAGATCATAATAGATGTTTTGAACATCTTTGAGTACTTTTTCACGATCACCTTTATTTAACTCTATTTGTTTTTTTAATGAAACGCTAGAGTCTTCACAGAGTTCATAAGCAACATGGTAACATGCTGGAATATTAGGAATCTCTAGATCTCTTAAAACCATTAGAGCTTGACGAGAAACCTTCCCGGATGTAGTCATCAATTTTTGATATTGAAAATCGTTCACTAAATGTCCTTTGAGTCTTATTTATAATAAATAGGATAGTCTTAATGAGCTTCTTATAGCATATAGTCAGTGAGTCTGACTTTCATAGAAGTTTGAAGCCCAATTAAAAACGTTAGCCTTTAATGATAGTAGTACATATATCATAATTTTTATTAAAAAACTCAGATTTCAAACTTGTTTCTTGATTTTGCTAAGGCATTAGCTATTATTAAGGTATGCGCGAGTCAGAGCTAGACTAGATAATAAATATTGAACAAATAATGAGTGTTAAAATTGTAACGGTTAAAATGGATGATCCATTAAAAAAGGTTAAACAAATTTTTGATAAAACACATTTTCATCATTTGCTGGTGGTTGATGGTAACAAATTACATGGTGTTATATCGGATAGAGATTTACTTGAGGCTATAAGTCCTAATGTTGATAGTGTTTCGGAAACTGAAAGATAGAGCCTACCTCAATAAGAAAGTACATCACACAGTGTCTAGAAAACCGATAACGCTTAAAAAAGGTGCTAATATTTATGAAGCAATTAGTGTTTTTAATAGTACAAAAATATCATGTATACCTGTCGTGAATGAAAAGTTTCAACCGATTGGAATTATTAGTTGGAGAGATATATTGAAAAACTGGAGCTAATGAGAAAGTGATTTTAACGATTGTAAGTCTTTTAATTATCGAGCAGCTCTATCCAATGTTTTACAGGTGTTTTAGTGCCTTTAGAAAGATGCATTAAACAACCAATATTGGCTGTAACGATCACGTCAGGTTTTGACACTGATAAATTTCTAATTTTATTGTCTCTCAGTTTTTTTGATATTTTCTGCTGAAAAATTGAGTAGCTACCTGCTGACCCACAGCATAAATGTTCTTCTATTACCGGAGCGATTTGATAGCCTAGTTTAGCTAGCAATGCTTCAACTAAACCTGGCAATTTTTGACCGTGTTGTAAAGTACAAGGGGCGTGGTAAGAAATATCGATTTGCTCGGGTCTGAGTTTTGTTAGATCTTTTTCTGACAGATATTCAGCAATATCTTTGGTACTCTGAGACACTATAAGCGATTTTTTATAATAGGGATCTTCAGTCTCAAATAATGATGGATAATCTTTTACCATGAGACCACAACCGCTCGCATTCGAAATGATTGCATCTAAACCACCTTCAAGAAGTTTATGCCAATTATCGATATTTATTCTAATTTTATTGAGTGCAGTTTCTTGCGCTGATAAATGCTGATCCAGCGCTCCGCAACATTCTGATTGCTTAGTTTCAATGGTTTTAATACCGAGTTTAGCTAATACATTTTTTGTGACGTGGTTAATGTTGGGTGCAAGGCTGGGTTGAACACAACCTGCTAAAAGTAATACTCGGCTTTTTATCTCGCTAGCTTTTATGACTGATGACTGGACAGTTGAATGTCTGAACATGCGCCCAAAAATATTAAATAGTTTAGGCGTGGTTAATGTTAAGCGAACAACGTGACGAAATATTTTTTGCCATAAAGCTCGTTTTTTTTCTACAAACTCTCTGCCTATATCGGCTAATTCACCATACTTAACGCCTGATGGACAAGTTGATTCACAAGCGCGACAAGTTAAACACTTATCGAGGTGTTGGATGCTTGCACTATCAAACTGATTACCTTCTAATGCAGACCTAATCAAATAAATGCGTCCGCGTGGAGAATCTAACTCATTGCCTGTTAACTGATAGGTAGGGCAGGTTGCTAAGCAAAACCCACAATGCACACAAGACTTAATAATTTTATCGGCTTTTCGTCCTTTATTAGTGAAAATAACTTCTTCTGACAATTTTGTTGGCATTAAATAAAGTTCTCTAGATGAATCTTCCAAGTGGGTCAAAAATATTCTTTATTCCTAGTTCCAATTTAGTTTTAACGACAGAAGGCTTATTTATTTTTGTACTTGTCTTTAAAAGCGATTGTTGAGTGATGCTTTTCATATAATTTTGTGGAATTATCTTAAAACTTATTTCACAAATGACCGCCACTTTACCTTTTGAACCCACTAACAATCTTGCAACATCATAGCCTGCAACATTTTTCATTACTTGACCACCAAAAATTAATATTCTACCTTGCCCATCAATAATTTTTATTCCTAGTACCGCATCTCGGAGAGCTGCAGTACCAATGGCATAAGCACCGCCGATCGTCGCCTTTTTGCGATGTTGTTGATGTTGGAGTATAAATGGGGTTGTCTGTTCAAACTCTGACAAGGTTTTATTAAGTTGCTCAATGGTTGTTCCTGCTTTTACCGTAATGACTAATTCGTCTGGATGATACTCAATCACGCCAGTGTATTGTGACATATCTAATAAGCAGCAAGAATCTTCAGAATCATTTATTCTAACTTGACTGTTACCGCCAATTATTTTCAGTTGTTTTGCTTGTAAAACCTGTTGTTGGATCTGCTCTAAGTGGATCACTAAAACCGCTCCAATTCAGGGTGAGGTAATTGACCTTTGTGAACGTGCATACCACCAAGTTCCGCACAACGATGCAATGTTGGAACTGCTTTACCGGGGTTAAGTAATGAATCGGGATCAAAAACAGCTTTTATTCGATGAAGTATTTCTAACTCTTCTGGCGGAAATTGATAACACATAGCATCCAGTTTTTCGAGACCTACACCATGCTCTCCGGTAATCGTACCGCCAACATCAACACAGATTTTGAGTATATCAATTCCAAACTTTTCTGTTTTAATTAACTCACCTTCTTTGTCTGCATCATAAAGAATCAAGGGGTGTAAATTGCCATCGCCCGCATGAAAAACATTAGCCACTCTTAATTCATAATGGTTTGATAATTCGCTGATTTTTTCTAACACTTCGGCCAAATATCGTTTGGGTATAGTCCCGTCCATACAATAATAATCAGGTGATAGCCGTCCCGCCGCGGGAAAGGCAGATTTACGTCCTTTCCAAAATAATAAACGTTGTTGTTCATTTTCTGACACTTGTAAGCTGGTTGCGTTACTGAGGATCTTTTGCACTTTTGCCAATTCATTTTCTACATCGTGAATGCTTCCATCAAGCTCGCATAATAACAAAGCTTTTGCGTTTCTAGGGTAGCCAGCTTTTACAAAATCTTCGGCACTATTGATGGCAAAGTCATCCATCATTTCTAAACCAGCAGGGATAATTCCCGCAGTGATTATTTTTGAAACGGCATTAGCGCAATCTTTAACGTTGTTAAATCCAGCTAAAACAACACGTGCTAATTCGGGTTTTGGTAGTAGTTTTACGGTGACTTCGGTGATGATACCTAATAATCCTTCTGAACCATTCATGAGTGCTAGTAATCCTAAGTCATCGTCATCTCGATGTAGCGTTAATTCATCGCCATCTATCGTTAGCATTTTTATGCTGATCACATTATGTACGGTTAAACCATATTTTAAACAATGCACACCGCCTGAATTTTCTGCCACATTACCGCCAATCGTACAGGCAATTTGAGACGATGGATCAGGGGCGTAATAAAGACCATGTTTAGCAACCGCTTCACTTATCGCGATATTTCTAACGCCGGGTTCTACTACGGCATAACGTTCTTTGAGGTTAATTGATTTAATTTTAGTTAATTTAGATAAGCCTAAAACCACGCTATTTTTTATAGGAACTGCTCCGCCAGAAAGGCCAGTCCCAGCTCCGCGTGTGACAATAGGTGTTTGATGTTTTTTACAAATAGAAATGACTTTTTTTATTTGCTCAATATTGTTTGGCAATACAACTGCCAACGGTTTTTGCTTAAAAATAGTAAGTCCATCACATTCAAACGGTCGAGTGGCTTCATTTCCACTTAGAACTGAATGTTTAGGGAGTTGTTTGGATAATTCTTGAACAATTTGCATAGGTCTTATTATAATATACCCATCCCACATCAAGATACAGGTTTCAGTGTTCAGCTAGGAGATTTGAACAATCCACAAGTCGAAGGGAATGGCTAGTCCTTTCCAAGGTTTGTAACGCGGTTCAAGTTTTCTAGCTGAGCACCCGGAGGGTAAGGCTATAAACAACCATCTTTTTCGTTAAGCAATTTTCAGCTAGAATGACTAGCCCAAAAATTACTTGCCTCAAATATGGCTGTTTCTAGCCTTGCTGAAACATGCATCTTGAGGTGGGATGGGTATGATCATTTCAATTAGCTAGATGAAGTCAAAAGTCGTTATATTAATAATTTTACTAAATTAGGAAGAAGTAAAAATATGAAATCATTTAATCCTCCTGTTCGTACTTTAATGGGGCCTGGTCCCTCTGATGTTCACCCGCGAGTTCTTCAAGCAATGGCAAGGCCTACCATTGGACATCTTGATCCTGCTTTTGTAGTGATGATGGATGAAACTAAAGAAGCCTTGCAATATGCCTTTAAAACAGAAAATGAGCTAACTATGCCTGTTTCTGCACCGGGTTCTGCGGGAATGGAGACTTGTTTTGCTAATTTAATGGAACCAGGTGACAAAGTCATTGTGTGTATCAATGGTGTTTTTGGTAACCGCATGAAAGAAAATGTCACTCGGCTAGGTGGTGAAGCCGTTGTTGTAGAAGATAGCTGGGGTGAAGCGGTCTCGGCTGATAAATTGGAACAAGCATTAAAAGATCATCCTGATGCCAAAATTGTCGCTTTTGTACACGCTGAAACATCAACCGGCGCACAATCTGATGCAAAAAAACTCTGCGCACTCGCACATCAATATGATTGTATCAATATCGTTGATGCTGTGACTTCATTAGCCGGGTCAGAGTTGCATGTAGATGAGTGGGAGATTGACGCGATTTATTCTGGAACACAAAAATGTTTATCTGCACCGCCTGGGATTTCACCAATTAGTTTTAGTGAGCGAGCAATTAAAAAATTAACCAATCGTAACACACCCGTCTCTAGCTGGTTTTTAGATCTTAATCTTGTCATGGGTTATTGGGGGAAAGGTGCAAAGCGTGCTTACCATCACACCGCACCAGTCAACACACTTTACGGACTACATGAATCTTTAGTGATGCTATATGAAGAAGGGTTAGAAAACTCATGGGCTCGACATCAAACAAATCATCAGTTATTAAAAACTAGTTTGGAGTCCTTAGGCATTGGTTTTTTAGTGAATGAACAAGATCGATTAGCCCAGCTTAACTCAGTCATCATACCGGATGGTGTAGATGAGGTTAAAATTCGTTCTACGTTATTGAACGATTATAACCTTGAAATTGGAGCTGGTTTAGGTGCGTTAGCGGGCAAAGTTTGGAGAATTGGATTGATGGGAAATTCATCAAAACGAGAAAATGTCTTGTTGTGTACTGCTGCGCTTAGAGAGATTATTTAATATTTCTCAACATTTATTTTGATTTTAAATTAGAGGAGTAAAAATCATGCCAATGACCAGCGTAAGAATGCCCGACCAACTGATGGATTATTGAAAGCGATCCATCAATTACTGAATCAACCGGAATTAGGAAAGGAACTGGAAGATGAACCGTTAGCGGGACTATTAATTGCTGGCGATTATATCGTTCGATATGCAATCAAAGGAGAGGTAATTTACGTTTTAAAGATCTGGCACGGTAAGAATATTGGTGGTCGCCAACCTAAACATGTCACCGGCGAAAATATGCCAGTGACTCGTTGTAATTGAGTATTGATATATCTTCAGCATCGAATCCAGATCGCAATCCCACAGTCAGTCATTACGTTTGCAAACAGACGCAAACCAAATGATTGGCTACCATCATGGCAACGCGATACAAACCACTTGCACTTTGCGTATGTCACAGTGTTTGCAGAAAATGCAAACCCAGCGCTACAGCGATGCCAACTATTAAAAAATCTCTATTTGAGATATCTATTGATGGAAATATACTGTACTGTAAATAAATGCTCAGGAAATTACTCTTGTGTATTCACATTTGCTGTTAACGGATGAAAATGATTGTCGGCGATCATATTTTGGTTGTCTCGGACGTTTAATTAATGTGGTTGTGTTTTAGCGGCGAGCTTTGTAAGTACAGTCAACACTGTGCTAGCTCTCCATAACGTGAGTAAATTAAGGTGAAAACTAAGTTGTGTCACTTTTAACCTATCCCTAAGTACTCAAATGCACGATGGGATTAACAGGAATATTAAATGAAAATGAAAAATAAACTAATTAAAACCTGCCTTACCGGTATTGTTTTATCGGTTGCAGGTATAGGGGCGAGTGCTACTGCCCAAAACGTTCACGCTGGCGCAGCCATTACATTGGGCGCGGGTGCTTCGACCTCTACAATTCCGTTAGACGCTACTGCCAATACGGACAGCGCAGAGGCAGGTAGCATAGCCGAATTTGAAATGGAGGGCGGTTCTTATTCTATCGCAACACATACGGATTGCCCAACTCGCACACGACAAGACGTTCTAGAAGATCATGATACAGTAAATTTTTGCCTAGACGACGACATCGCCTATCTGAAGTTAACACCTCTTGAACAATTGACCATTAGAGCGTGGAACACAATGTACCAAGACGAAGGTGACGTCCCCGGCGAGCAATATGCTTCTGTTCTCTAGATACGCACAAAAACCGCTAACACATATGCAGATCATCTACGATGAATGGGAGGGGAGTACGAGGCATGTGACGCAACACTGCGCGCAGAGTTAATCAGCCGCGGCTATTAACGGCTGAACAACCCATGCATTTGAGCATACACGTTGGTACGTTATCGGTTCGGTTGTGGTAATTCAGTAATAACATAACGTTGTAACTGACTATTGGATTTATTGGACTATTTCATAGAGGTAAATAATGCACTGATGATTTTACATTCTTCTGTCGAATACTCGTATAATGACAACACTAAACAGAAAGAGCCGAGCAACCTATGAAAAAGCGTTTTATCCAGTCCCCTAGTCAATTTGAAATTCAAATTGACGCCGTTGTTGAAGAGTTCTTAGATTGGAAAGATGTTTATGCGAGTAAAATTCCTGACGATCATGTTGGCGTAGTTATATTTGCTGCGAACGATGAAGGCGATGTAGTTATCGATTGGCGTATAGAGGTTAAAGGTATTAAATTAAAAACTAAAAGCTTTTTTGATAAAGGAGAGGCAGTAGGTATGAAAGGGCAGGTGGTTTGGGTTGACGAAAACTAGAGTGGTTTTATGCGAAAAGTATATACCCATACGATTTAAAAAACCATATCCCTAATAGGTGTTTTACCAATAATAGTTTTTTCTGGTAACTCGTTGAACTATTTATTTGGCTCGCTATCACTTTAGCAATATTGGTTTAGCTCACAAGTGTTCTAGTAAATAATCTACTAATAATCTTATTTTTGGAGAAAGGTTCCGATTTTGAGGATATAAAGCCCAAATTCCCTCGTCAGGCTCTCTGTAATTATCAAGTAAAGTTACCAGCTTACCATTTTCTATATAGTGCTTTATGTAATAATCGGGTAGTTGAACAATACCAAGCCCCTTTAGTGCAGCATCAACCAAACCAAGACCATTGTTGTAACGCAACTTTCCAGTAACGCGGATATTTTTGGTTCTACCAGATTCTTTAAAGTGCCAATAATCAAGAGTTCCGAGTAAACAGCTGTGTTTATCAAGTTCTGATAGTGTATGAGGGGTGCCATGAGAGTCTAAATAAGCTGGTGATGCACAAACATAATTTTTTCTCTGCCCCAGTTTTTTTGCCATCATAGAAGAATCACATAATTTACCTAGGCGGATTGCAAGATCATAGCCTTCATCTATTAGATCAACTTGTTGATTACTGAGATAAGCAAAAACACTCACCTCAGGATATAATTTAATAAAATCATTAACCAACGGTAATATATATTGCTCGCCGTAGGTTACTGGGACGGTTAGTTTAATTTTTCCTTGAGGTTTTGATTGTAAATTAGTAATGGCTCTCTCAGCATTATCTAGCCCATCAAGTACATTACGGCAGTGTTGATAAAAAACATGCCCTTCCTCCGTGAGTGATACTTTACGGGTTGTGCGATAAAAGAGTTTAATCTTGAGTCGTTTTTCTAACGCACTAACCTGACGGCTAACTTGTGCTGTAGAAATAGCCATTTTTTTTGATGCCTTGGTAAAGCTTTCGTTTTCTGCAACATAAACAAACTCACTAATACCTTCCCACTTCATGATTGTTACCTATACGTAAAAGTAATTTACCTAAACGCCATATTATCATTGTTTTAGAAATAGGTATAATGCTTCACATAAACCAAGATTATATAAACAAGACCAGATTGAAGTAGTTTTATTAGACAAGACTGAATTATGATCAAAGTCTAGCTTTGAGAAATCAATTACGCATTATTAACTGAGCAGAGAGAATTTATATGTCAGATCAATTTATTAAATCAAAAGCCGCTATAGCATGGGGTCCCAAACAGCCATTATCTATCGAAGAAGTGGATGTCATGCTGCCTCGTAAAGGTGAAGTGTTAGTAAAGGTTATTGCATCAGGCGTATGTCATACCGATGCATTTACCTTATCAGGTGATGATCCAGAAGGAATTTTTCCTGTTATTTTAGGGCACGAAGGTGGCGGTATTGTAGAGCAAGTTGGTGAAGGTGTTACTAGCGTTGAAGTAGGTGATCATGTTATTCCTTTATACACACCAGAGTGTCGTGAGTGTAAATTCTGTTTGTCAGGTAAAACTAACCTTTGTCAGAAAATTCGTGAAACTCAAGGTAAGGGCTTAATGCCAGACGGCACTACGCGTTTTTATAAAGACGGTCAGCCAATCTTCCACTATATGGGTTGTTCAACGTTTTCTGAATACACCGTATTACCCGAAATCTCGTTAGCCAAAGTCAATAAAGCAGCACCATTGGAAGAAGTTTGTTTATTAGGTTGTGGTGTTACTACTGGTATGGGCGCAGTTATGAATACTGCAAAAGTTGAGGAAGGTGCAACCGTTGCTATTTTTGGTCTTGGTGGAGTTGGTCTTTCCGCTGTAATTGGAGCAACCATGGCAAAAGCAAGTCGAATAATTGCCATTGATATTAACGAAAGTAAATTTGAGTTAGCCAAAAAATTAGGCGCCACTGATTTTATTAACCCAAAAGATTACGACAAACCCATTCAAGATGTCATTGTTGAATTAACCGATGGCGGTGTTGATTACTCATTTGAATGTATTGGCAACGTTAACCTGATGCGCTCTGCTTTAGAGTGCTGTCATAAAGGTTGGGGCGAATCAATAATTATTGGCGTTGCCGGTGCAGGGCAAGAAATTTCAACTCGTCCATTTCAATTAGTGACCGGTAGAGTATGGCGTGGCTCAGCTTTTGGCGGTGTTAAAGGACGTACTGAATTGCCTGATTACGTAGAGCGTTATTTAGCGGGTGAATTCAAGTTAAGCGATTTTATTACTCATACCATGGGTTTGGAAGATATCAATCAATCATTTGAGTTAATGCATAAGGGCGAAAGTATTCGCACCGTTATTCATTTTGACAAGTAATCGTTGTTCCGATTCCTCACTTTACTAGAAGTGAAGTGAGGAGCGTTTTGAGGTTTTACCATGACAATTGAAAATTTAAGTGTAAACAAGAGCTTTGGCGGATGGCATAAACAATATAGACATCACTCGAAAGTATTAAACTGCAAGATGCGGTTTGCTATTTATTTGCCGCCACAGGCATCAAACGGGAAAAAAGTTCCTGTGTTGTACTGGCTTTCCGGGCTAACTTGCAGCGATGAAAACTTCATGCAAAAAGCAGGAGCTCTAAGGTTTGCTGCCGAGTTGGGAATTGCTATCGTGGCACTAGATACTAGTCCACGCGGTGAAGGAGTTGCTGACTCTGAAGACTACGATTTGGGCCAAGGTGCAGGTTTTTACGTGAATGCCACCCAAGCACCTTGGAATCGACATTACCATATGTACGATTATGTGGTTAACGAACTACCTCAGATAATAGAATCAACATTTCCAGTATCTAATAGTCGTGCGATTGCCGGACATTCGATGGGCGGGCACGGCGCGCTAACTATTGGTATGCTCAATCCTGAACGTTACAGCTCAATATCGGCATTTAGCCCCATTAGTAATCCGATGGACTGCCCCTGGGGGCAAAAAGCCTTTAGTGCTTATCTCGGTAAAGATAAAGCAAGCTGGCACAACCATGATGCCAGTGAGCTAATGCGGCAGGCAAAACGGTTTGTTCCAATTAAAGTTGATCAGGGTTCGTCTGATGATTTTATGATAGAGCAGTTAAAGCCAGAAGCCTTAGAGGCGGCAGCAAAAGTCAGTGGCTACCCTATGGAATTAAGCCTTCACGAAGGTTATGATCACAGCTACTACTTTATTGCTAACTTTATTGAAGAGCACTTACGTTTTCATGCCTGTCACCTAAATGGCTGCGATTAAAATAAGGCTGTAAAAATAACGAAAATACTGCTTACGGGAGGCTGGTAGATATTATTTCGATCAAAGGTTCATAATTCGGTGTTTTTTGCACAATTATGCGACTATTTTACCGGTTGATCCGAGTGGTTTACTAAAAACCTCTAGTAAAACATTGTTAGAGTCATATTGACTGTGGTAGATTTAGTGAAAACGAGGAATTAATACTTCCTATACTCAAGCAGCTGTAGCTGACTATGATAATGATGGCGACCTGGAATGGTTTGTGACTTCAATTGGCGACGCAAGAGAAGAGTTCCTTTTTATCGGGCTCTTTAACGGAAGCCGTATATATCAAAATGACGGGACTTGTACCCTTCTCAAATGTTACTGACGATGCTGGTGTGAGGCAGGGTTTCTGGGCTTGGGGAAGTTGCTTTGCAGATTTTAATGGCGATGGCTATGAATACTTATTAGTAGTTAATGGGTTTGATGGTATGACTGAAGCACAATCATTCAGCAGAGACTATGCAAGTTATAATAATGATCCGGCACTACTTTAATGGCGATGGCACCTTTACAGACAACGCGACTGAGTTAGGTGTACTGCATACAGCAATGGGTAGAGGTTTGGTTTGTTATGACTATGATCGTGATGGTGATCTAGATATGCTGATTGCTAATAGGGGTGAAGCTCCGACTCTTTATAGAAACAACAGTTTTGTTGGCGATAATAATTTTCTGAATATTCGTTTAAAAGGAACTCAAAATAACCCCCATGCAGTTGGTGCAAGAATCACTATTACAATAAATGGCAATCAACAAATTAGAGAACTGCAACTTGGGAATAACTACATTTCACAAAATCCGGTAGAGGCGCACTTCGGTTTAGGTACTAGCCAGGCAGTTGATCAAGTACGTATTACATGGCCGGGACTAGCGGGAAATGAGAGTGAATTAACTAATGTTGACGCCAATCAAATTTTAGTAATTCATCAACCAGAATTTTAATCAAGTTGCTGCGCCTCAAGGTGAATTTTCAATGATACTAGCTGACCAAATGCTTAAATTAATTCCAAGAAATGTAATTGCTAAATTAGGCATATTAGGATTATCGTTTTTTCTTTATTCATGTGGTTCAGGAGGAGAAACAAGCACTCCAACCGTTCCACCAACTCCAGAGCCTGAACCTGTAACAGCGGATTTAAGAGATCCTTCTGTGGCACGACTATGGAATGAAGTCTTACTGGAAGCAGTACGAAAAGATTTTGCACGACCAACTATACATGCCCGTAACTTGTTTCATATATCTTCAGCGGTCTATGACGCTTGGGCTAACTATTCTACAACAGCTGATCTCTATCTGCTTGGCAATCAACTGGGTGATTTCCAATGTACACTTGATCCAACTACAATACCGACAGATATTCATCTAGCAAGAGAAGAGGCTATTAGCTACGCTGCATATCGATTAATTAATCACCGTTTCAGAAATTCTCCAGGATTTAGCACCATCTCAAATTTAGCCGACACATTAATGGACAACCTAAGTTATAACACTGAAACTACATCCACAAATTATCAAGGTGGCTCTGCAGCGGCACTCGGAAACTATATTGCTGAGTGCTATATTAACTACGGACTACAGGACGGTGCTAACGAAGAAAACGATTATGGTAATATTTCTTATGCACCTGTTAATCCATCAATTGAACCCAATTTACCAGGAAACCCAAATATAGTTGATCCTGACAGATGGCAGCCAATTTCACTGCCATTATTTATCGATCAATCCGGTAATATGATCAGCTCCGAGATAGAGTTTCTTAGCCCAGAATGGGGAAAAGTCGAAGCATTTTCCTTAAAAGAGGCTGATAAAACAACTTATCAAAGAGATGGCTTCGATTACGATGTATATTTTGATCCAGGCCCTCCAGCTTTCGCAGAAGGAGCACTTTCGGAGTACTACAAGTGGGGCTTTTCAATGGTCTCAATATGGTCATCACATCTTGATCCAGCAGATGGAGTTATGATCGATATTTCTCCTGCTAGTTTGGGTAGTGCAGAAAATGCATCTATAGATTATTATCCCGCATCAATTGCAGAATATAGTAACTTCTATGACATCTTAGATGGCGGCGATCCGAGTACTGGTTATACATTGAATCCAGCTACTGGACTCCCATACGAAACTCAACTCGTACCGCGCGGTGACTATACAAGAGTACTTGCGGAGTTCTGGGCTGATGGCCCGGATTCTGAAACACCCCCGGGTCACTGGTTTGTTGTCCTGAACGAAGTTAATGATCATCCACTGCTAGAGAAGCGCTATGCAGGAGAAGGACCAGTTCTTGGACCCCTAGAATGGGATGTAAAAGCATATTTTGCATTAGCTGGAGCAATGCATGATTCCGCTATTGCAGCCTGGGGAATAAAAGGGTGGTATGACTATACTAGACCCTTATCTGCAATAAGAGCTATGGCAGATAAAGGCCAGAGCTCAGATCCATTATTACCATCATACTCTCCGGGTGGAATAACTTTATTTGAAAACTTCATAGAATTGGTAGAGCCAGGTGACAGATTAGAAGGTGAAGCAGGGGTAAATGTCGGCAAAATTAAGTTGAAATCATGGCAAGGCCCAAGCTATGTTATTGATCCAGAGGTAGATACAGCAGGTGTTGACTGGATACTAGCTGAAAATTGGTGGCCATACCAACGACCTTCATTTGTAACACCACCTTTTGCTGGTTATGTTTCCGGACATTCAGTTTACTCTCGTGCAGCAGCAGAAATACTTACATTACTAACCGGAAACGAATATTTTCCAGGTGGCATGAGTAATTTTGTAGTACCAGCGAATGATTTCTTAGTTTTTGAGCAAGGACCTAGCGTTGAGATCACATTACAATGGGCTACCTATCGTGATGCTTCAGACCAATGTAGCCTGTCGAGGATTTGGGGTGGTATACACCCTCCTGTTGACGACATTCCAGGTCGACTTATAGGTATGAAAATTGGACCAGAGGCCTTTAATCTAGCAACGGGTTACTTTACAGGGAATCCCTAAATTACTTTAATAATTCATCAACTTTAAATATTTTGGAAGCGCTATGAGATTTTATAAACCGTTTTGTTTAGTGTTAGCATTATTCCTAACTGCTTGTGGTGGTGCTTCATCTTCAAAAAAAAGATTGTGCCCGTTCCAATACCAGTATTGACAAGCTTTTCTTATCTTGTTTCCCAAAATCCAGAGCTATCTGAGGACATAGTTCTCAGATAGCTCTGTTATTTCGGGCAGAGTGATTACCAATACTCCAATTAATCAACTAGTCGCAAGTTTTGAGCACAATGGCTCTCAATTCACGGTGGGTAATGTTACACAGGTTAGCAATACTACTGAGAACGATTTTACTGACTTGGTGACATATACAGTTAACGCCAGCGATGGCCAACAAGCCAGTTATCAGGTTGATCTAACCAAGTTCACTGGGCTTCCAATTATTTATCTCTCAACCGATGGACTTGCACCAATTGACTCAAAAGATGATTATGTAACTGGTAATATTTCTGTTGATGGTGGGCGTAATTATACAAGCGCTCAAAATATACCCATGGAAATTCGTGGTAGAGTAAATTCTACTTGGTTTACTCATCCGAAAAACCTTTCCAGATGAAACTCGAGGACAAGTCAGAAATGTTGGATATGCCAGATGACAAGAAGTGGCTATTCTTGGCTGAGTACTCTGACAAAACTATGTTGCGCAATACCATTGCCTTTGAGATGGGTCATATAAGTAGTCTTGATTGGACCCCGAAAAGCGAGTTTGCTGAGGTGTATATTAATGATCAATACAATGGTACTTATAATATTACCCAAAAAGTAGAAGATAGTGATAATCGAATAGCTTTGGTTGATACGGGGTATCTGTTGGAGATTGACCAAATTGAAAGACTGGATTCAGATGATGTGTATTTCTACACCAATAACTTTTTAGTCAATATCAAAGAGCCCAATTTAGATCAAGACAGTACTGAGCATGTTTATATAACAGATTTGAAAATGCACTCTTTGGCCCAAATTATCAGACTACAGCTTTTGGTTATGCCAGGTACATCGATATCGACAGTTTTATAGAGGGAAATATATTCAAATTTGACAAGTATTGCTGCTTACCTATATATTTCAATATAATTAGTTAGACGGAGTAATTGAGCATTAAAAATAAAAAACAAGAGTTTGCTTCATTTAGCTCACATATCTATAACGTATTTCTTGAAAATGAAGTTATTATCAAGCGGTTTTTACGACGTTATTCATCGAATTCCCATGATATTGACGATATTAGCCAGGAAACGATTCTCCGAGCGCTTCATGCAGAGAAAAATCGTGAAATTCATCAGCCGCGATCCTTTCTTTTTGGTGTTGCAAAAAATATAGCGCGCAAGTCATTGGAAAAAAAATCGCATTCTTTGATAGATTTTATAGAGGATTTTGATGAGAAAGAGTACTTATCAGATGAACCAAGCATTGATGACCATCTTGAAGGTCGCAGAAAAATGTTGGTTTTTTGGGAAGGTGTATCTAGTTTACCACCACAATGTCAAAAGGTTTTTGTATTAAAAAAGGTCCATGGCTATGCCCATAAGGAAATAGCCAAAGATCTCGACATATCGATTAGCACCGTAGAAAAACACGCGGCTACAGGCCTTAGGCGATGTAGTGAATATATGGAAATGCACCAAGCCGGTGTCATTCAGCAAGATAAAATTGTTGAAATAGCAAAACAGAAAACATGTGAAATTGAAAGAAAATGAGTAATAAAATATTGTTAGGAAGCAATAACGATCTCATTACAGAAGCTTGTGCATGGATTGCACAGTTAGAAAGCGAAAGTATGAAATCTGATGATTTAGCCGCCTTTAAAGAGTGGGTGGAGCGTAGTCCTGCGCATAAAAAAGAAATCAAACGGCTTGCCTATTTGTCGTCGGATCTGAACGTCCTAACCGATATGGCACTTCCTTTAAGAGCCGCAGCGGATAAGAGAAGAAAAATTTCTTCTCTAGATCTAAAGTTAAGAAAGCCTAATCTGCAATATCTAACGGGAATAATCTGTCTATGCATGGTGTTCTTTTTTAGCGAAAAATGGATCTATCAAAATGATATACCCGTTAATGAGCCTCTTTTATATACAACAGTAATTGGTGAGCATCGTGAAATTCTATTATCTGATGGCACGATATTGGATTTAAATACTGATAGTGAAATTGAAGTAGATTATAGTTTGCAGCGACGTAAAGTACGTTTGATAAAAGGTGAAGCGTTTTTTGAAGTGGCTCATAATACCAATAGACCATTTATTGTTTACGCCGGGGAAAATTCTGTACGGGCTGTGGGTACAGCTTTTGTTGTGCGTTTGATGCCAAAAAAATTCGAAGTGACAGTTACCGAAGGAAAAATCAAATTGTCTCAAAAGGCTTTGAATGAACCTATTGTTAACGATGATAAAAACCAATTGGATGATTCAATTCAAAGTCAGCATGAGCTCTCCGGTTTATACGAAGAGTCAATCTTTTTGGAGGCAGGCGAAAAGGTTGTATACGATAAATCCTTTCAAAATCACCTACAGGATGAGTTAGTTGAAACAGTTTCGGAACGAGACATCAAAAGAATGCTGTCGTGGCAAGACGGTCTTTTGGATTTTTCTGATACTCCGTTGATTGAAGTCATCAATGATCTAAGTCGTTACACATCAATGAAAATTGAAATTTCAGACCCTGAATTGCGAGAGCTAAAATTTGGCGGTCTTTTTAGAACTAATGAGTTGCAAGCCTTGTTTGATGCACTTGAAACAACTTATGATATTAAAATTGAGAGAATCAACGAAAGACATGTACGAATTAGCCGTATTAGTGACGTTAATAATGGGATCTAATACTAACGTATATAGGCCTGAAAAGTCATAAACACCTAACAATCTCGTTTTTTAGAGTAGTAGTGGTATATAATAATTAGTTTTATTGAGAGGTTATCTGATGTTAAGGTGGTTATCTAATAGTAACCTAGGCTTTAAAAAAGATAATAATGATTTCAGTTTTCTCATTTTCGGAGAAAAAGTTAATTTTGGTGAAATAAAGCGATGTTTTGTGTTCGTTTTAACGCTGAATTGTCTTTTATCGGTTCCATTTAGCCATGCTATAGAATCAGAAAAATACTATGAACTGCAAATTTCTTCTTCCAAGGCGAGTATTGCATTAAGATCGCTTGCTCGTCAGACCCAATCTTCGTTATTGTTTCAAAATACTGAAATCGAATCAGTGATTACTAATGCCATTAGCGGGCGTTACACCTTAAACCAGGCCTTAGATCTATTACTTGCTGGGACTACTTTTTCTGGAAATTTTACAGAAAAAAGAGTAATCACAATCTCACATTTAAGCGCAGAAGATATAAAACAATCCGAGCAGAATTTAAATGAATCTGAGCTTACGAAAGGCCTAGCTGCGATAGCTGCAGTTGACCGCTTATCTGAAGAAGAGACTTTTAATAATCACGAACAAAAAATGGTCATCGTAGGCTCGCGTGCGGCGGCTCGTTCAATTGGTGATTCACCCGTACCTGTCGATGTGATTTCAGCTGATGAATTGCTTAAGAATGGCGCTCAAGATATGCTTTCAATGCTTGCCAATGTGGTTCCATCATTCAATGTGAACGCGCAACCTATAGCCGATGCAGCGACTTTTATTCGTCCAGCCAATCTACGCGGCTTACCACCTGATAATACTTTGGTTCTTGTCAACGGCAAGAGGCGACACCGTGCATCCGTTATAGCTTTCATTGGAGGAGGTATTGCGGACGGTTCACAAGGACCGGATGTTTCCGTTATTCCCACCATCGCTCTAAAACAGGTTGAAATATTACGCGACGGTGCTTCCGCACAGTATGGCTCCGATGCCATTGCAGGGGTCATTAATTTTGTTCTAAAAGATCTTCCTGATGGAGGTATTTTTGAATCCAAATACGGTCAACACTATGAAGGTGACGGCGACACTGTGCAATTTTCAGCTAATATCGGTGTGCCTTTAACCGATGCTGGTTTTGTTAACTTAAGTTTCGAGTGGAGAGAGCAGGGGCCAACTAGTCGGAGTGTTCAAAGAGATGATGCCTTAGAGCTAATTGCCGCAGGTAACACTTTTATTCGAACCCCTGTTGCGCAAGTTTGGGGCTCGCCAGAAGTTAATAACGATTTCAAGTTTTGGTTGAATAGTGGATTAGATTTAGGCGGTGGCAAGCAGCTCTATTCATTTGTAAATTGGGCTGAACGGTCTGTTGAAGGAGGCTTTTTCTTCCGTAATCCCAATACTCGTAGCGGTGTATATGCTGGACCTGGCATCGATGACGGCATTGGTTTCGATGTTGATGGTAATCCAATTTTATCGTCTACGATTTTGGTAGGTGACATCAGTGATGATGCATTGGACAATTCTGCTTGTCCAGTTGTGCGCATTATTGATAGTGTGCCAGATCCTGTGGCACTAGCGTTATTGCCAAGCTCTAACTGTTTTGCGTTTAATAGCATGTTTCCTGGAGGTTTTACCCCTTTGTTTGGCGGAGAAATACTGGATATGTCGCTAACTGCGGGAATACGTGGTGAGTTCGGTGATGGAATTAGTTTTGATTTTAGTACTTATATCGGTGAAAGTTCATCTAATTTCGAACTTAGTAACAGTGTTAATGGATCTCTGGGTCCAAATTCGCCGACCTCTTTTAAAACCGGTGGTTATACACAACGTGAAAAAGCGTTTAATGCCGATTTCGTCAAGACATTTGATGTGCTGACCTATGCGTGGGGCTTAGAGTGGAGACAGGATATTTTTGAGATTATGGCAGGTGATGCGGCATCTTTTGAAGTGGGACCACTTGCTGCTCAAGGCTTTAGTTCCGGATCAAATGGTTTTAACGGTTTCTCCACTCGTTCACAGGGCTCCTTCAGTCGAACTAACATCAGTGCCTATTCTGAACTTGAATATGAGTTTAGTGACGACTTTTTGATTGATTTAGCGGTTCGTTATGAAAAATTTAGTGATTTTGGAACGACCACGAATTTTAAATTAAGTGGTATCTACAACCTTAATCAACAATTTGCTGTTAGAGGCGGCACGAGTACTGGTTTTCGAGCGCCTACCGTTGGTCAGTCTAATGTGACGAATGTGACGACAGCATTTGATTCTGGACTTGGACTTATTGACCAAGCAACCCTGCCGCCGACTAACCCAATATCAGTCCAACTAGGCGGCAAGCCGTTACAACCAGAAAACTCAGAGAGTGTTTCTTTCGGATTAGTTTATGAAAATGATAATAGTTTGTTTGTTACAGCGGATTTCTTTCATATAGAAGTTACCGACCGAATCGCGCAAACTTCCAATTTCCGATTGTCAGATAGTGATCGTGAGGAACTTATAGCTCAGGGTGTTATAGATGCAATCAATTTCAATAGTGTTAAATTTTTTACTAACGATTTTGATACGACTACCGAAGGGATTGATTTGGTTGTCAGTTATACTGCCGAAATTTTCGCGGGAACCGATACCAAGTTTAATCTAGCTTATAATCATACAACCACTCAGGTTGATGATTTTGACCCTGATATTATCAGCGAAACCCGTGTTAAACAATTAGAACAGAATTTACCAAACGAGCGAGCCACCTTTACTATTGCGCATTCAAATGGAAATTGGGATAGTTTTTTTCGGCTTAATTATTATGGCGATTATTTTGAGGCACATCAGGACTCAGGCGATCTACCCATAAACGGAGACTCAGCATTTATCGTGGATGTCGAATTGAGCTTCAATATTACTAAAAAAATCAGGCTAGCAGCGGGGGTTCAAAACTTATTCGACAAATTACCAAATGAAAATGAGTTTTCTGGAGTTGATGGTGCTAAATACCCTTCAACTTCACCTTTTGGATTTAATGGTGGTTTCTGGTATATAAAAACCCAGTATTTGTTTGATTGATTTACTTCTATTTTTCTTCTTAATACAAATTCTTTCGCGGTAAGCTATTATACTGGTATCTCTAATCTCTAATCTCTAATCTCAGAAATTAAAATTTGGAATTACTTTTAATTTCATATAGCGGGTTTCTTATGTTGAGGGTACTTATCATTTAGAAGCCGCGCTTGAGTTGATAATGACGGCTTCAATTAAAGTTGTGTGGATCGCTATCACCCAATTTTATATAACTATAAAAACTAACTATTTAAATAGGACATAAAACATGACAAATAACTTTAAAGTTAAAGGCTTAGTCTTAGCAATGGGAATGACGTTTTCGTCAACGCCTGTGTTTGCTGCTGACGACGATGCTGCTACTGATGATAATGCCGAAATAATGGTAATTGTTGGCTCTCGCGCTGCGCCTCGCTCAATTGGAGATTCTCCTGTTCCCGTAGATGTCATTTCAGCTGAAGATTTAATGGCGAATGGTACTTCTGATATGACTTCTTTATTAGCTCAAGCCGCTCCATCTTTTAATGTAGGGGCTCAACCGATATCAGATGCTGCCACTATGGTACGTCCAGCTAACTTACGTGGTCTATCGCCCGATTCAACCTTAGTACTTGTTAATGGTAAAAGGCGTCACCGTTCAGCCGTTATTGCTTTTTTAGGTGGTGGTATTGCTGATGGTGCTCAAGGCCCTGATATCGCGGTTATACCAGCAATTGCTCTAAAGCAAGTGGAAATACTTCGAGACGGAGCGTCTGCACAGTATGGTTCGGATGCGATTGCCGGTGTAATTAACTTTGTTTTAAAAGATAATTCTGACGGTGGCGTTCTCGAAGTTAAAGCGGGTCAATATTCAGCTGGTGACGGTGATCAATTAACGGTCGCGGGAAATATGGGTATGCCATTAACTGAAAGAGGGTTTGTAAACTTCTCATTTGAATTTAATGAGCAAGATGCAACTGATCGAAGTGTACAGCGCGATGATGCCACAGCATTTATTGCAGCGGGCAATACAGACATACGACAACCACATGCACAAGTTTGGGGCTCGCCTGAAATTAAAGACGATATGAAGCTATTCTTAAATGTTGGTCTTGAGTTAGATAATAACAGCGAAGCTTACATGTTTGGTAACTGGGCTGAAAGAACAGTTGATGGCGGTTTCTTCTTCCGTAACCCAAATACTCGCGCAGGTGTATTTGGTGGGCCTGGTGTTGACGATGGTGCTGGACTAGATGGTGATGGTGACCCCATCTTGACACCTACAATTCTTACAGCTGATTTAACTCCTGGTGCAACTAGTAACGCAGCATGTCCAATAGTGCGTATTGCTTCAAATGGCATTCCAGACCAAGTTGCTTTAGATTCTTTAGCTGCTGCAAATTGTTTCTCATTTATTGAGAGATTTCCTGGTGGTTTCACTCCAAACTTTGGTGGTGATGTAACAGATGTTTCTTTAACAATGGGTACAAAGGGTGAATATGCAGGTGGAACATCTTACGACTTCAGTGCAAGTGTTGGTCAAAACCAAGCAGATTTTAGAATTAGAAACACTGTAAATGGTAACTTAGGGCCATTAACACCCACTGCATTTAAACCCGGTTCTTATGTCCAACTAGAAAAATCTGCTAATGCTGATTTCTCAAAAGACTTAGAAACAGGAATGTCTTCAATGACTATGTCTTATGGTGTTGAGTTTAGAGAAGAGTCATTTGAAATCATTAATGGTGATTCAGCTTCTTTCGCTAATACATTAGGCTCAGACGTTGATTTAGCTAACCAAGGGTTTAGTATTGGTTCAAATGGTTTCCAAGGTTTTAATCCTAGAATTGCAGGCGTATTTTCACGTCGTAGTAAGGGGGCTTACTTTGACTTAGAAACTTATGTGTCTGATACGTTCATGGTTGACTTTGCGGCAAGATTCGAGGATTTCTCTGATTTTGGCTCAACGTTTGATTGGAAATTATCAACAAAGTTTGATATTACTGAAGACTTAAGCATTCGTGGATCTGTGAGTACTGGTTTCCGTGCTCCAACTATTGGCCAATCATCTGTTCAAAATGTAAGCACGAGTTTTTCACCAGAAGGCGGCTTGCAAGAAGTTGCGACGGTTCCTCCTACTTCTGATGCAGGTATATTGCTCGGTGGTAAAGCGCTTGAACCTGAAGAATCTGAAAGTTATACTTTAGGTGCTGTTTATGAAAGTGGTGACTTCTTCATGACCATTGATTATTTTAATATTGATGTTGATGGTCGAATCAGTCAAACATCTGATATTGCACTGGACGACGCTCAAAGAGCAGAGTTGGTTGCCGGGGGCAATCCTGACGCTCTTAATTTATCAGCTGTTCGTTACTTTACCAATGATTTCAATACTTCAACTCGTGGTCTAGATTTAGTGGCTAACTACTCTCAAGAGTTTGGTTCTGGTGAACTTAAGTATTCATTTACCTATAACTGGACAGATACTGAAGTGACTTCATCTGGAGAAAATGTTGGAGAAGGTAAAATTGTTCAGTTAGAGAAGAATTTGCCTAATAATCGTGGTGCTTTAGGTATAACTTATAGTCAAGATGACTGGAGACTAGTTACGCGTGCTAATTATTATGGTTCGTTTACTGAGTTACATCTTGATTCGTTAGGCTTAAGAATTGATGCGGGTAATAGTATATTGATAGATTCTGAGTTTTCCTATGACTTTAATGATAGTGTTACGCTTTCGTTGGGAGCAAACAACTTGCTTGATGAGTATCCAGATGAAAACCCATTCCAAGGTGGTTGGGGTGCTAAATACCCAACAACATCACCGTTTGGATTTAATGGTAGGTTTGTTTACGGTAAAGCAAGCTATAAATTCTAATTTAGATCATATTAGAGTTTAAGTAGAAACCCAGCTTAGGCTGGGTTTTTTTATGGAAAATGGAATATAATTGCTAAGTTTAAACAATAAAATTTTCGTACAGATAAAAAAGGTTTGAAGTGTCAACATTATTTCGTACCTAGACTCATTTCAATTTGAGCGATTTCTTTTAACCTAATATTTTCAAATTGATTAGGCGATAAATAATTATTGGTGCTATGCGGCCGATCATGGTTGTAATAACCAATAAATTCACTGACTAACCAACACATTTCATCGGCAGTTATTTGTTTGGGTAGCTGATAAACAACTTCTGTTTTCAACGTTTTGAAAAAGCTTTCGATAACGGCATTGACGCTCCTATGTCAACTATTTAGTCTTTCCTTTTTTATTGTAAATAATGTCAGCAATAGTGCAAAGTGAAGCAACTTATGGCAAATTGTTCCCGTCATTGTGAAAGACGTAGAGTCTGTCTCAGGAAGTGTTTTGCGTACGACTGTGGCAATCTTTTGGATTTACATTTGCATTCACAGAAAGCTTGCCCTGCGCCAAAAATATGTCCGTTAAGGAAAGCATTGTGGGTACTGTCATGTGGCTAAGCTTTTCGATAATATTTGACCACGGAGTTTTTCGCTATTAATAAGTTTTCGCTGTCTTGATTTCGAATCAGCGACTTTTAAGTTCAGCATCAATTAATGCAATTGCTTCTAGCGCTTCAGCATTTTGATCATGGGAATCCGATGGGAACTGAACGGTAGTGCTGGACCATTCGGTTAAATAAAGTTTAACATCTGGATGACTAAGAATAGTTTTAATAACTTGCCAAGCTTTTTCATTGGTTAAGCCTTCGGGACAGTTTAACAAATAATATTCAGCACCACGCTCATAGGTATAACAGTTTGCCCAATAGTACTGCTGGACATCAAATGGAATCAGTTGCCGGATTCTAGAACGATAAATAGGTTTGTCGTCAAAAACAAGCGCACTTCCTTCATTTTGAGCAAGCACACCTTCAATGCGTTCAATAATCGAACGATTGCGTGGTAATCCAAGTCGGCGCATTTCATCATAGGTAGAACGATTGACACGGACGTCTTGCCATTGTGAGGCATGCATAAAATCAACAAGAACGTTCCAACAGTTGGTTTCACATTGACCTTTATTTGATATTGCCGCTAACGATTTTTTGCCCGCTAATGCTACTTGGCTATAACCATTACCCTTGTGATTGGTGACGGTTATACCCATTTCAAGTTCACGTTTTAGTTCGTTGAGAAGTTGAGTTTCTCTGTCATTAAAGGTTTGAGATTGATTCCAATTGGCGACTTGGATACCAATAAAAACACCCACCACTACAATAATAAAATCGACCATAACAGCAAACCAATTTTGATCTTTAACGTGTTTTGTGACGCTGCGTAGAATCATATATTACTCCTTTAATCTCTCTTCACCAACGATTTCTAATGGGCACTCGGTGGCGAGTGGGCTTCCTGCAGGCAGATCGGAATTGAAAATATCTTGCGATACAAGCCAATTACCATCGGCCGTACGCACTCTGATTTCAAGATATTTGCCGAGATCAACGCCTATGGCATCTTTGTTGTCATCTTCGCTCATAGGTATGAAGACGCAAGATCGTCCGCGAATAATTGCAACGTCACCAATGATGGTAATGTCATCCGGTTTTAAGGCAATTCGAAATCCCGTCTCATTGGCGGTTTCCCAAGCGGCAATGGCTTCACGTCCAGTGACAGCGGATGAGTTTGCTGGCATCATCACAGCATCTTCGCTGAATTGCTGGGCAAGCGCCGTCCAGTCATTGCGGTTATAGGTATCGACCCATTTCATGGTGGCTTTATGCAGTTCCGACTCATATTTTACCTGAGTATCAGACTCGGCACTATTCACAATTGTCGATGGCATTAAAACGCAACAGATCATTAGTTTTGTAAATATGTTCATTCAAGTTTCTCCAAAATTTATTTTATTAAACTAACTTAATGGTTGAGAAGTTTTCTTCACATATGTGCTAAGTGACTTGTTTAAAGTTCATTTATTGTTCTCGACTCTCACTTTTTCAAACTGATCGAATTGTTTACATCAATGTCTTCACCCAGATCTTTCAACAACTCACGTGAGAATAGTGAAAGGTTTTTTGCTTGAAGCACTTGATATGTCGCATGATCATATCCATCATAAAGAAAGATTTTCAGGTTGTCGTTTTCACAAGCTTCAAGGTAACTAACATTCAGCACATATCCCATATAGCCATTGCCCCAGTCCACTTGACTAGAACGTGTAAAAGCAGAGATGTCCGAAATCGTTAGATTATCTAATTGATAGCTGTATTCTATCCTAACATTTTCTGCAATGCGCATGAGATTTCGTGCATAAGTGGACAGCGCATTGCGATCTACAGGCGATAAATTATCAAGAAAAGCATCAGAATTGAGAATAAGTTGGGTGGCATCGTCACTCATGTTTACGCCAAGAAAGAACATCAAGCTTTTAATGCTGTTCATTAGACGGTCTTGAGCGTCTGCATCATCGCTGCAGTTTGTAATGTCTTTAATTAATTCTTTTGCCACGCTTTGATAGTCCAATGAACGTTCGGAAAACTTTTGTGCCTGCACTAAATTCCATATTGGCTTCTTCAATGACGCGCAGTCAGGCTTGTTGGTAAATGAGATTGTCTTGTTGCGCGGCGCTCCAATTGGTAATCTGGAACGCGATCAGAATACCCGCGACGACCATCACGAAATCCAGCACAACCGCGAACCAGTTTTGGTCTTTAACGTGTTTAGTAACACTGCGAAGTAACATTTAGTATTTCCTTTTATTATAATTTCGATAGTGCATATTTGAAATTTTAATCACACTCAAAATCATCTTCACCCACTGCACGACATTGAGGTGGATAACCATACTTACGCCAATAATCATAAATTCCCATCTCACGAATCAGCCGCTTGCGATGTGGTGATTTCAAAAACTTTGGATCTGAACGTTCCCACCAAACCCTCAAATAATAGACTGGCGTTATCTTGTCATATTGTTTGAATTGATAAGCGAAATCACTTGCGTCGAAGTCTTCATCCGAGTTAAATGAACGTCCCGTGTCGACTTGTTTTTGTGTCAACAAAAGAGCAAGTTCCTTTTCAAAATCAAAGTTTGGGTCAGTCCAGCGCCGATAAAAAACATTAGGATAATGCCTGTCTTTAAATCCGTTTTTGTTTAAAAGCCCTAAATAAAGGCCGGCCTGATGATTACCATTGACAAGTAAGGTTCGTTGAAATGTTTCAATTATTGAAGTGGCACCTGCTGCCATTACTTCATCATACAAAACAAATGCTTCTTGCGTTTTACCGGCATATATTTTTGAGAGTGCCAGATATCGCTTACAATTCTGATAAGCGGGATCAATCTCAAGACATTTTTTAAATCGAGCATCGGCTTGATCAAAATAACCGAGGCCAGTTCATTTATGCCACGCCAAAGCAGTACCGTGGTATTCTTTGGGTCTAAGGAAAGTGCTTTATTCGAATATTCAAAAGCTTTCTCAAAATTTACTGGGATGAATTTAGTTAGATTATTTTGTAAAACTGCATAAGGGAGCGCCAAGCTTGGATCGAGTGCTATTGCCTTTTCAGCAGCGCTGATAGAATTTTTAATATGACCATCTCCAGCCACCCCCCAACTTGTGGCAACAGAATATGCTGCTGCCAAACCGGCCCAAGCTTCAGCAAAGTTAGGATCCAAATCGGTGGCCTGCTTAGCTAGTTCAATTATTTCTGGAATGTTCTCAGTATTGCGAACAAAGAATTTTTGACGCGCTTTTAAATAAAGCTCATAAGCATCTAGATTTTTGGTATCAATTTTTAAGCCCTGTACATCTCCAATTTTAACCTTTAATTTGCTGCGTAAGGCTTTAACAATTTCAGATGAAATTTCATCTTGGATAATAAATATATTTTCCGCACTCAATGTTCGGTCATAAGTTTGTGACCAAAGGTGCTGGTCTGTTTGAGCATCAATTAACTGAGCGGTAATACGTATCATATTGCCAGATTTACGGACACTGCCTTCAAGTATATGTCTGACTTTTAACTTTTTTGCAATAAGAGGAATGCCTAATGCTTCTTGCCCTTTAAAGCCGAATGCAGAAGTACGTGATGCTACCTTTAAACTATCCACGCGTACCAGTACATTCAAAATTTCTTCAGCAATTCCATCAGAAAAATATCCTTGATCACCCGCTTGAGATAGATCTGAAAAAGCCAGTACTGCGATGGATGCGTCAAGAATTTCTATTTCTTTTGTTATTTTAATAGGTGCTTTTTTTTCAAAAGAGAGAGCTGCTTTAGTTTCAGTGGTTTTAGTTTCAGTCACTTTAATTTGAGTAGCAATCGGTTTGGTCATTTGTTGCCAAAGTCCTAAAGCAAGAACTAAAACAATCCCCACAATAATCACACTATCCATCTTTTTGGATGATGATGTTGTATTCGCATCACCTTCCAAAGCATCAGTAGGTTTAACACCTTCTGGCGTCATTTCAAAAGCCCAAGCAAATAACAAGGCGATAGGAAACCCAATTAACAATCCTGCGGTGATAACACTGTCAAACCATTCGGCTAAATTCAATGATGCTTCCAAAGTGCCAGCGACTTGCATCAGTATCCAACCGACTACGGCGGAGATGCCGGCTATTCGAAAGACATTTCTTCTTTTTAGTTCGTTAAAGAAACTCATTCCGCCTTCTCTTCTTTTTGATATTTCGCCAATAACTCACGCTGGTGTGCAAGTTGTTGCATCAACTGTTTATGCGCTTTGATGAATATGGGGTATTTGCGCATTTTGGCGAAATAAGGTAAATGATCAACCGAAGACCAGCCATTGACTTTTTTAGATTCAACAATAGCGGCATAAGCTTTTGCAGCTTCTTTTGTTTTAGCCTGAATGGCTAAAAAAGCAACTTGGGAAAAACGTCCTTCAAAACTTAAAGGTCTGATTGGGTTAGTGCTTAAATAACCTTGTATTTTTACTAGCAATTGATCCGCTGCTTTCGTTTGACTTGTTTGTTGTAAGCACCAGAAAAAATGTATGGTTCTGTCAAGGCTCTTTAAATTTATTCTATAGTCTGTTTGAATTAACTCAGGTGTCGTTTGCTGCCATAAATTAAGGGCTAGCTGACAGTCATCATTCAACACACTAAAAGGGGCAAGAGTATCTTTGATAAGATTATTATCAGGTTGCTGTTCCAGCAGTTTTACAAATCGGTGTTGTGCAGATTCATACTGTCCTGCCAACATATCCAGTAAAGACTCTTGATAAGGATAACTATCATGCTTTGCAGCGGTCTGTTTTGACTTATTGAGTTCAAACTTTGCCGCAGATGGATCACCAATGTTTAAATAATGTAATAGTAGCCAAAACCGCCCTAAGATATACCCTGAATCAAGAGCGATAGACTTGTTTTGATAAATAACCGCTTGCGCATAATTGCCAAGTAGGCTATTAACCCAAGCAAGACCATCAAGTGCTCCAGGGTAATTCGGATTTAATTGATGGATACTTTGAAATTGATTTAATGCTTCACCTGATTTGCCGTTCCAGAGTAAGGCGTAGTCAAGATTGTTTAAAATAACATTGGATAAAGGATCTAGCTCGGCAGCTTTGCGTTGCAGGATGAGCGATTCTTCTACTCGACCAAGATCTTGTCTTAACATATGACCAAAATGATGATAAGTTTGGGCATCATTAGGATTTAATTTTAGTGCATACCGATAGGTTTTTTCGGCTTCTTCATATTGTTGCTTTACATCTAAGTAGACTGCTTTGATGGTATGTGCTGCGGCTAGTAAAGGCACTAGTTCAAGTGCCTTAGCAATTAATGGCTCACCTTGTTTGAGCATTTCATTGTAAGATAAATCACTGTACTCTCTAAGAAAAGTTATGGCTGATGCCTGACCAACATAGGCAAGTGCATAGTTAGGATCTAGCTGAGTGGCTTTTTGAAATAGTACTAAAGCCTGTTTAATTGAGTCGCCGTCACGCTTTGCAATGAATTGCCGAGCTGCCAAATATGCAGTGTAAGCCTCTAAGTTATTAGTAGGGGCAGTGGCTATACTTTTGCTTTCAGCTTTGGTTAGTTGTGCTTTGAGCGCTGCGGCTATTTTTTTAGATATTTCTGTTTGTACTTTAAAAATATTGCTAGCGGTTAATTCCCTATCAAAGATTTCCGCCCAAATATGGTCATCAGTTTGCGCATTGATTAATTGCACATTGATGCGTATTTGGTTGCCTGACTTTTGTACGCCCCCTTCTAGAATATTGGCTACGCCTAACTCTTTTGCAATCTGCTTGATTTTTTTAGTGGTGTCTTTATATTCCAATACAGACGTTCGTGAAATAACTTTTAAAGCAGAAATTTTTGAAATGTGTGTGAGTAAATCATCATGCAAACCCACGGTAATCGGTTCACTTTCTGGATTGTTTGCCATGTTGGTGAAGGGTAGAACAGCAATGGATTTGTTATTGATCGGGTTAGACTCTGATGGACTCTTGATCGGAGTTTTTTTGCTGTAGCGTCAGACGTTTTAATCTCGTTTTGAGCTAGCGCTGATTCTGACACTGTTTTGCTTGATTCTCCAAAAAACTTGTCATAAGCAAAGCCGCCAATGATCAAAACCAAAGCACCAATAATAACCAAATTGATTTTGCTACTGGTTTGAGGAGGGATCGAATCAGGGGGGTTGTGGGATCAGGAGTTCTGCATCAGAAGTTATGGAATCATCGCGAACAACTTCGGATTCTTTTTTGATCCCTTCATGGGCCATCTCAAAGGCCCAAGCGAACAGTAAGGCGATAGGAAACCCAGCTAGTAACAAAACTAAAATGGCTTTTGCAACCCAGTCTGGTGCTTCTATTATAGGGACAATAGAGCCTGTCACCTGCAAAATTAGCCAGCTTACAATCGCATAAGCGGCGGCCACTTTGAATACATTGCGGCGTTTTAATTCGTTGAACAGGCTCATCTACGATCTTCCTTTCTTATTGTTTATCTATTCTCTGTAAAATATCCTGTCATTGCGAGGAGGAACGACCGAATAGCTCCTTTACAGCATATCAAGCGAATAGTAACAGAATTCCAGCTAAATGATTAGGGTCTAGTGGAGTGTTCTCTCTGTACTTTTAAAAGGAGTCACTAATGTCTACAAAGCTGCGTCGTTCTATTGGATTTTTTGTTTCTCTATGGAGTTTAGTATTTGCATTTCTAGGAATTATTGTTGGAGGTCATTAATCAAGAGAGTGTTAATTCTACAAATAAAAATTATTGTAGATTGTCACTAACTACTTCATAGGTGTAAGTAATTTCAACTGATTCGTTAAGCATTAAAGCCGCAGAACAATATTTTTCAATTGAAAGTTTGCAAGCTCGCTCTACCGCTTTTTCTGGTAAGTCAGTACCACTAACTAAATAATGTGCGTGTATTTTAGTAAATACAGAAGGAACAGCATCAGCTCTTTCTGCTTCCAATTCACATCGGCAATCCGATATTTGGTGACGACCTTTTTCTAAGATCATAACAACGTCGATTGATGAGCATCCACCAACGGCGGCGAGTATCAGTTCTAATGGAGACGGCGCCGAACCTTCTCCATCCATTTTAATTGTATGACCATTTTCGGTTGTTGCACTAAATTTTTGTCCACTTTTCCACTTTGTTGTAATTTGCATTTTTTCTCTCTTAGATCAATTATTTCAAATCTTGAATTTAAGAATCACTTTAACATAATGTTGTAGTGCTAATCTGCCAATATCAGAATTATTTTATAATATTGTCGACAGATATGGGGCCTTTTGTTGAAATAATTAACTTTTAGCTGTATATTGTCGACAAAATAAGAGTTATCGAAAAACCTTTAATTAGTGAACTTCTTTCAAGAACAACCTATAACTAGTGCAGACAAGACCTTTTTACAGCTCAGAAATGAGATTGTAGAAGGGATTATTAAGGCTGGTTCGAAACTAAGTGAACCAGAATTGTCGACAAAGTTTTCAGTTAGTCGAGCGGTGATTAGAGAGTCAATTAATCGATTAGAAACTTGTCATTTAGTAGAACGAAAAGCTAACGTCGGCGCGCGAGTCGTTTCTTTAACCCAAGAAGGCTTGGTTGAGCTATACCAAGTTAGAGAATCGTTAGAGGGAATGGCTGCGAGATTAGCCGCTGACAATATGACAGATGTCGAAATTGAATCACTTAACACATTGTTATCAACACATTTTCAAACCGTTCAATCCGGTGAAACTTATTACCAAGAAGCGGGTGATGTGGATTTTCATTATAGGATTATATTAGGTAGCAAAAACAATCATCTTATTACTATACTTATTGATGGAATTTATCATTTGATCAGAATGTATCGGGTTCAGTTAGGTATGTCTGGGTCGAGAGTAACAACCGCATTTGAAGAGCATAAAAATATTGTTCAGGCGATTTCAAATCGTGATGCGGATTTAGCTGAAATGTTGATGCGAAGGCATATTGTTTACACTCGAAAAAGTTTACAGAATAAATTAACTGTGTAGAAAAAACAGCTCCTTCCTTTACGAAGAAGGATTTAGAGATCTAAAGTTATAGAAAAATCATTGTGGAAACTATTATGAATACAAATTATAGAAAAAAATTATCAAATACCGATTTAGATTATTTTGATACGCGTTCTGCGATTAATGATATTGAAGCGGGAGCCTTTGAAAAATTACCTTACACTTGCCGCGTATTTGCGGAGAACTTAGTAAGAAGATGCGACCCAGCGGTGTTAACAGATTCTTTAAAACAGTTCATAGAAAGGAAAAGTGATTTAGATTTCCCTTGGTTTCCTGCTCGTGTTGTTTGCCATGATATTTTAGGCCAAACCGCGTTAGTTGATCTGGCTGGACTGCGAGATGCGATTGCGGATAAAGGTGGCGATCCTTCTCAAATTAATCCTGTAGTACCCACTCAATTAATTGTTGATCATTCGTTAGCCGTAGAATATGCGGGTTTCGAAAAAGATGCGTTTGAAAAAAATAGAGCAATCGAGGACAGACGAAATGAAGATCGTTTTCATTTTATTAACTGGACAAAAACTGCGTTCAAGAATGTCGATGTGATTCAACCCGGTAACGGTATTATGCATCAAATTAATTTAGAAAAAATGTCGCCTGTGGTTCATTCAAAAGATGGTGTCGCTTTTCCTGATACCCTAGTAGGAACGGATAGTCACACGCCAATGGTTGATGCACTTGGAGTTATCGCTGTTGGCGTTGGAGGACTAGAAGCCGAAAGTGTCATGTTAGGTCGAGCTTCCTATATGCGTTTGCCGGAGATTATTGGAGTTGATCTTACTGGCAAATTAAATGAAGGCATCACCAGTACCGATTTAGTTTTGGCATTGACGGAATTCTTAAGAAATGAAAAAGTAGTTTCAAGTTATTTGGAATTTTATGGTACAGGCGCATCTAAATTAACATTGGGTGACCGTGCGACCATTTCAAATATGACGCCTGAATTTGGCGCAACTGCCGCGATGTTTTATATTGATCAACAAACCATTGATTATTTAAAACTAACGGGCCGAGAAGATGAGCAAGTGAAGCTAGTAGAAACTTACGCGAAAGAGTCTGGACTCTGGGCTGATAGTTTATCGGCCGCAGAATATGAGCGAGTACTCACGTTTGATTTATCTTCGGTTGTTAGAAATCTAGCGGGACCATCAAACCCTCATAATCGAGTGGCAACGACTGATTTAGTTAGCAAAGGTATCGCAGGAAGTTACCAATTGGATGGCGACAAAATGCCAGATGGTGCATGTATTATCGCCGCGATAACCAGTTGTACTAATACCAGTAATCCTAGAAATATGGTTGCAGCTGGTTTAGTCGCTCGTAATGCAAACAAACTTGGATTAACCAGAAAACCTTGGGTCAAAACTTCTTTAGCACCTGGCTCAAAAGCAGTTCAACTATATTTAGAAGAGGCTAACTTACTTCCAGAATTAGAAAAAATGGGATTTGGTATAGTAGGTTTTGCCTGTACTTCTTGTAATGGTATGAGTGGAGCGCTTGATCCAGTCATCCAAAAAGAAGTGTTAGATAACAATTTATATACAACGGCTGTTTTATCGGGCAACCGGAATTTTGACGGACGAATTCATCCCCATGCTAATGAAGCATTTTTAGCTTCACCACCTTTGGTTGTTGCTTATGCTATTGCAGGAACGATTCGATTTGATATTGAAAAAGATAGTTTAGGGACCGATAGTGAGGGTAATTCAATTACCTTAAAAGACTTGTGGCCAAGTGATAAAGAAATTGATTCGATCATCAAAAAAAGTGTTAAGCCAGAACAGTTTAGAAAAGTATATGATCTAATGTTTGATATTAAAGTCGACTTTGGTGATGAAATTAGTCCGCTTTACGATTGGCGACCACAAACGACTTATATCAGGCGACCTCCGTATTGGGAAGGAGCACTTGCAGGTAAACGCACGATGAAAGGAATGCGTCCATTGGCTGTTTTAGGTGACAACATAACGACCGATCATTTATCGCCTTCTAATGCGATTCAATTGGCAAGTGCTGCGGGTGAATATCTTGCAAAAATGAATGTACCAGAAGAGGATTTTAATTCTTATGCGACCCATAGAGGCGATCATTTAACCGCACAACGAGCGACTTTTGCTAATCCAAAATTATTTAATGAAATGGTTAAAGAAAATGGAGAAACCGTTCAAGGTTCTTTTGCTCGAATTGAACCGGAAGGAAAAACCTCTCGTATGTGGGAAGCGATTGAAACTTATATGGAAAGAAAGCAACCTTTGATTATTGTTGCAGGTGCGGATTACGGGCAGGGATCTTCAAGAGATTGGGCGGCGAAGGGCGTTCGTTTAGCTGGCGTAGAAGTAATAGCAGCAGAAGGTTTTGAACGAATTCATCGAACTAATTTATTAGGGATGGGGGTTTTGCCTTTAGAATTTAAAACGGGCACTGATCGAAACACGTTAAGAATTGACGGAACAGAGACGTTTGATGTTCAAGGTGTTCCAACTCCTGGGTCAACGTTAACGCTCATTATCAATCGGAAAAATGGTGAGCAAGTTGAAGTACCGATGACTTGCCGGTTAGATACTGCGGAAGAAGTTTCAATTTATGAAGCGGGTGGCGTTTTACAACGTTTTGCTCAGGATTTTTTGGAGTCAAATAAATGATCCATAAACCTCAAATAAAAATTCCTGCCACTTACATGCGCGGCGGAACTAGCAAAGGTGTTTTCTTTAATCTCACTGACTTACCTGAGTCCGCACAAGTTGCTGGTGATGCAAGAGACCAATTATTATTGCGAGTTATAGGTAGCCCAGATCCTTATGGTAAACAAACCGATGGAATGGGAGGTGCCACTTCCAGCACCAGTAAGATTGTTATTTTGTCAAAAAGTAATCAAACAGATCATGATGTGGATTATTTATTCGGACAAGTAGCGATTGATAGACCATTTGTGGACTGGAGTGGGAATTGCGGAAATTTAACAGCTGCTGTTGGCTCGTTTGCGATATCAAGTGGGTTGGTAGATTCATCAAGAATTCCAGAAAATGGTATTGCCGTTGTAAGAATCTGGCAAGCGAATATTAAGAAAACGATTATCGCTAATGTACCTATTACTAATGGTGAAGTTCAAGAAACTGGTGACTTTGAATTAGATGGTGTGACTTTTCCTGCCGCAGAAGTGAAAGTTGAATTTATTGATCCGTCGGCTGGCGACAGCGAAATTTTTCCAACAGGCAATTTAGTTGATGATCTTGAAGTTCCAGGGATTGGCACATTCAAAGCAACTATGATCAATGCGGGGATCCCAACCATATTCTTAAATGCCGATGATGTTGGATACAAAGGAACTGAGTTGCAAGGTGATATTAACTCTGATGCGGAAGCACTTACAAAGTTTGAAACGATTAGAGCTTATGGTGCGATTAAAATGAGATTAATACACAGTCTTGAAGAAGCAAAAAGTCGACAGCATACACCTAAAATAGCTTTTGTTGCTCCTGCGTCTGATTATATTTCATCTAGTGGTAAACAAATTTCAAGCTCGGATATAGACATTAATGTTAGAGCGCTTTCGATGGGGCTATTACATCACGCGATGATGGGTACTGCGGCAGTGGCGATTGCGACGGCTTCTGCAATTCCTGGTACTTTGGTTAATCTTGCTGCTGGTAGCGTTAAGAGAAAATCAGTTCGCTTTGGGCATCCGTCCGGTACTTTAAAAGTAGGCGCTGAAGCAAAGTTGATTGATGATAAGTGGTCGGTTAAAAAGGCAATTATGAGCCGAAGTGCGAGAGTCTTGATGGAAGGGAGTGTACTCATTCCGCTTGAATTATGAATGAGTATGAGATTTAGCATGTCTATTTGTTAAACTTTAATAACTCAGGCTGGTTGATTCTTATGATCAAGTTGCCATTGTTCAATATATTCATTCAACAAATTAAAAGTTTGTTTAAATAAATTAATATGGGGTTTATTTACTCTTACATGGTTTTCTAAAAATTCAGCTTTCAGATCGTTTGCTATTTGCGTAATCCATTTTTTTTCAAACAGTTTTTCTTGTATAGTCCTTCGCACTCATGTACCACATGAGCATTTTTCAGTATCCATTATCGGCCAATTAACGGTACTTAAATTAGACGATGCTAGATTATCCAAAAACCGTTTTCGCCAGTGACCAGTGACCAGTGACCAATTTTTACTGTGTTCGCAGATAGGTTTCGTAAATGTGTTAAAGAGGAATATCCATTCTGGATTGAATAAAGCGTAACGTTTTTTAACCGCAATTTTTGCTTGATACGTTGCGTTGTCAGCGTGCCTTAAAAGTGTATCAATATCACCTGAGTCATTAGGGTAAACGGTAACGACACTGGATGCCGAAATAAAATGATTTCTACCGTTAATCGAAAATGGGTTTGAAAGTGAGCTGAGAATTTTTTCAGTTTTTTCTGGCACACAGAAAAGTCTTTAAAGTCACTTAATAACAATACAAATTCGTCGCCACCTTGGCGTGAAACTGTATCATTATCGTTGATATTTTCTTTTAGAGTATTTGCAACTTGGACTAGTAGTTGATCGCCAACGGAATGACCAAATTGGTCATTGATCGGTTTGAAATTATCAAGTTCTAAATAACAAATAGCCAATTGGGTTTTTGTAATATGACTATGTGTGAGCACTTGCAAAAAACGATCGGTAAAAAAATTACGGTTGGGTAAATCGGTTAGTATATCGTAGTGAGCTAACGTTTTTAAAGCTTCTTGTTGACGTTTGGATTCAGTGATGTTGGTTGCCATGTCGATCAATCGTTTTGGATTACCATCTTTTTCCAATCGTATATTCGCCATTATGATCTTCAAATAATCCTTCAACGGCATTGAAAGCTTTAACGTCTAATTTGACTAATTGATTAGAACTATTTTCAGGTTTTTTTTGACTCTTAAATTTCGAATCCAAGTAAGGCAATTTGCTCATTTTACTTTTGAGGCTTAATTTTTTTTGAGGGGATAGCGCTGCGTTATAATTGGCTCAGATAATACCCAATACACAGCACAATAATGCATTAATCCATCTATTTTCGCATTTCTCATGGCAAGAATATTAAAGTAGGTATCTTTGTATTGAGTTTTTTAGTTGTTACATACAAACGAGCATAGCGAGTTAGTTCATCTGAGCCTTGTTTTAATTCATTGGCTTTTTCTTGCATCAAATGATGAGTCTTTTCTATTGTACATATTTATTGAGTTTTATTATATAAATCTAATATTCCGAAAATAAATAACAGTGCGAAAACAACAGCAAGGCCATTTGATAACTTAAATATGGTTTAATGCTAATTTTTATTTGATATCAATAGGTTAAGGCGAAATTATTTTTCGGTCAGTTAAAATGTTTAATTTAAAAAGTGATATTTGATTTAGAAGTAGATTCCAAATTTTTATCAAAGCTAACTGAATAAAAATGATAGTTTTGGGTTTGTATGAGTAAATTAACCCTCGCAAATTAGTTATTTCGGCATTTTTACAAATATAGTACTTTTATCATCCAAAAACTGCATAGAGATCGGTGATTTTTCGTTTAAACCCACTTGCCCCATCCATCGTTTGACGTTAGAAAATGTATCTTGGTCGCCTGGTAGGTTAATGACCGAAACCTCAATTCCGTCAATCATGAAAGTCGCATATCTCATTGAAGACTTACTGCCAATCTTTGCATCTTTAGGCAAATGGTCAAATTGAGGTTGTTGATTGTCATCGAATTTGAGGTTAGTCAAAAAATACTGCTTAAATTTTTCTGTTATTTGATTAATACGCTGTTGATTATCTTTAGCTTTAATAAACCAAGTTGAGCCTTGTTTTTTATATATGACTCCAATGATAGCTTGGGTATTTTGGGTTTCGACCTTTGGCTCGGGAGTGTTAATTTTGTTACTGCTTGGTTGATCGTTTTGTTGAGACTTTCTCATTTCAGAAAATTTGTCTCCAAAGGTTTGAGAAAGCTTTTGTATTTCTTGCTCGGTAAGCGGTTGATGTTCTTGGTTTCCAAAAATTAGGAAACCAATCAAAAGGGTCAAAATGACCATAATTAGATAAAAAAGTGGTTTTTTCATGCTTTCGACTTAATACGAAGATCAGATGAGAGTATGTTAAAAGAGTATTAGAATATTAGCAAACTCTATAGACATTGATCAGTTAAGCATTTGTTTCCCTAAGTTCATGTACTTTTTCGGAACATCGAATATCATTGGCTATTCGGATTAACGCATAAGTCGAAGAGCGAATAATATCGGTAGCTAATCCCATTCCATGGAAAACCTTGCTATTTGAGTCATTTTTAAACTCCGCAATAATATTCACTTGACCAAGCGCATCGGTACCCTGTGAGGTTGAGGCGACTTTAAAGTCTTTAATTTCAATGGTATATCCGCTAATGCGACTGATACATCGGCAAATTGAATTGATAGGTCCATTTCCAATAGCGGCTTCGGTAATCAGTTGTTCGCCACAATACAATGCAACAGTAGCGGTGGAGGTATCTTTTAAACCGGACTGCACGTTAAGGGACTCGAGCGAATAAAAATCACCTTCCTCATCAAGGTTAGTAAAAAAAACTAAAGCCTCTAAATCATAATCAAACACTTGCCCCTTTTTATCCGCTAATCTTACAAATCGCTCATATAATTTTTCTAAGTCATAGTCGTTTTTGTCATAACCTAGATCTTGTAAACGATGCGTAATAACGTGCCGACCTGATCGAGAAGTTAGGTTTAAGCTATTGGTATTTAACCCTACGGTTTCGGGCGTCATAATTTCATAAGTATTTTGGTTTTTTAAAACACCATCTTGATGTATGCCGGATGAATGACTAAATGCGTTAGCGCCAACTATAGCCTTATTTGCTTGAATAGGCATATTGCAAAGATTAGCAACTAACTGACTGGTTCTATGTATTTCTTTTGGATTAATATTTGTTTTTAAATTTAAATGATCAGCACGAGTATTTAAAATCATCACCACTTCTTCTAACGAGCAATTACCTGCACGTTCACCAATTCCATTCACGGTACATTCAATTTGTCTTGCGCCTGATTGAATCGCGGCAATCGAATTAGCAACTGATAATCCTAAGTCATCGTGACAATGTACAGAGATTATTGCTTGATCAATATTTGGTACTCGATTAAATAAAGTGCTGATTATCCCGCCAAACTCTGAAGGTAATGTATAACCAACCGTATCGGGAATATTAATGGTAGTTGCGCCAGCTAAAATGGCTTGCTCAACCATTCTACATAAATCATCAATAGGCGTGCGCCCGGCATCTTCACAAGAAAATTCAACATCATCGGTATAATTTCTAGCGCGTTTGATTGCTCGGGTTGCCATTTCTATGACTTGCCCGAACTCTTTTTTAAGTTTTTTCTCAATATGAATAGTGGAAGTCGCTACAAAAGTATGTATTCTAAATTGAGCTGCAACTTTTAAAGCTTCTGCTACCGCATCAATATCTTTGTCTATCACTCGAGCTAGTCCTGCAATTCGACTGTTTTTAATTTCTTTCCCAATAGTCTGAACAGAAGAAAAATCACCGGGTGAAGAAACTGGAAATCCAGCCTCAATAATATCCACACCTAAACGTTCTAGTGCAAACGCAATTTGTAATTTCTCTCGTGAACTTAAGCTAGCTTGTAAGGCTTGCTCACCATCTCGTAAAGTGGTGTCAAAAATAATGACGTTATCTTTAGTCATGTCTATAAACCTATTTATAATCTAAAAGTATCTTAATGTTTTTGTATTGCGCTTACGACTGCATTAATCGCTTGTTTTGTAGTCACCTTACTTGTAGGGTCAAGATCACAAGTTAGAATGCCTTTATCTATTGCTTTAGAGACTGCCTCTTCAACAGTATCAGCTTCGTCAGTCAAATTTAACCAGCGTAACATCATGGCTATACTTAAAATACTTGCGTAAGGGTTAGCAATACCTTTTCCTGCAATATCAGGTGCCGATCCATGAATCGGTTCAAATAGTCCATATTTTACGCCAATAGATGACGAGGCTAAAAGACCCATTGAACCAGCCAACACACTGGCTTCATCCGACAAAATATCACCGAATAAATTCTCGGTTAAAATGACATCAAACTCCGATGGTGATTGAATTAATTTCATTGCGCAGGAGTCAACTAATTGATGCTTCAGTTCCACTTCTGGATAGTCTTGTTGACCAATGCAAGTGACGGTTTCTCTCCATAATTTTGAGGTTTCTAAAACATTAGCTTTATCAACAGAGGTTAACTTTTTATCTCGTTGCATAGCTAGCTCAAAGGCAACTTTTGCTATACGTTTAACTTCCATTACCGAATATTTACATTCATCTGTGGCGTATTCATGATTGCTCGCTAAATTCACTCTTGAGCGTTTTCCAAAATAAATGCCACCGGTTAGTTCACGAACAATTGTAAAATCAGTACCTGCTAATATTTCTGG
This sequence comes from Polaribacter sp., assembly GCA_047633355.1. Taxonomy (GTDB): domain Bacteria; phylum Pseudomonadota; class Gammaproteobacteria; order Enterobacterales; family Kangiellaceae. The sequence continues at coordinate 11,709 of JBLIBL010000009.1, read as the reverse complement.
TTTTAATGGCGAGGCGTCTTGTAATTTTTTAAACATAGTTAGTGGTCTAACATTTGCAAAAACGTCTAATTCAGATCTTAATTTTAAAAGACCTTGCTCGGGTCTAACTGAGGATTGGTCCCATTTCGGCCCACCGATGGCGGCTAGAAAAATAGCATCGGAATTTTTGCAAGCTGCCAATGTCTCTGCAGGCAATGGATCACCAGTTTCATCTATTGCTGCACCACCTATTAGGTGATTTTTTATATTAAATTGGTGACCGTATTTAACTTCAATGGCTCTTAAAATGTTGTCTACGGCTGAAGAAACTTCTGGACCTATACCGTCACCAGGTAAACAGACAATATTAAATTTCACAGTTGAACCTCATACTTTTCTATATCTTTTAAATGTTCCATTAAAAAATCCAATTGATCGAAACCGTTAGTTAAGCAATATTTTGCAAATGGTTCTATCTGAAAACTGATCGTTCTTGAATCACAAGTTATCACTTGTTCAAGCAGATCGACTTGGATAGATGCACCATTTTTAGATAATAAATATCGATGTTCATCAGTGCTGACTTGAATAGTTAGCAAGCCATTTTTAACGGAGTTATTAGAAAATATATCGGCCATAGAACTACTGATAACAACACGAATACCAAAATCCAATAGTGCCCAAGGAGCATGCTCCCGTGATGAGCCACAACCAAAATTATCACCGGCGACGATAATCTGAGAATTATTTAATTTGGGATCATTTAGCACAAAATCTGAATTCTCAGTTCCATCAGCTAAATACCGCCAATCAGAAAAAAGATACTGACCAAGGCCTTCTTTACTGGTTGTTTTTAAATGATCGGAAGCAATAATTTGATCCGTATCAATATTGTCAATGTTTATAACAGAAAGTATCGAACTGATTGTATTAAAAGCTATCATTGGGCCACCTCTGGTTGTTTTAAAACACTTCTTGGATCAATGATTTTTCCCGCTATAGCTGCCGCCGCTGCTGTTAGTGGACTAGCTAATAATGTCCGTCCGCCTTTACCTTGGCGCCCTTCAAAATTTCGATTGCTAGTACTAATACAAATTTGCCCAGGTTGAATAATATCACCGTTCATACCTAGACACATTGAGCAACCAGGTTCACGCCATTCCGCACCCGCGCTAATAAATAATTTATCTAAGCCTTCTTCTTCGGCTTGTTGTTTGATGTGATGAGAGCCTGGGACGATTAAGCAACGGACACTGTGAGGGATCTTTTTATTTTGCATGATGCTTGCGGCATCTCTTAAATCACTAATTCGAGAATTAGTACAACTCCCTATAAAAACTACATCAACTGGCTTTCCTAACATTACTTCATTTTCTTTAAATCCCATATATTGTAGCGCTTGTTTTTCATTTTTTATGGGAATTGTTTGTTCGATTTTGATTCCCATTTGAGGATTAGTGCCATAGGTAATCATTGGCGAAATAGTTTTTGCATCAATAACTATATGTTGGTCAAAAGACGCATCATGATCTGTTTTTAAACATTTCCAATCATCAATTGCTTTTTCCCAGTCATCGCCTTTAGGTGAATATTCTTTCCCTTCTAGGTAGCTAAAGGTAGTTTCATCAGGTGCTATCATTCCTGCTCTAGCTCCTGCTTCAATCGACATATTACAAACTGTCATTCGTTCATCCATCGACATCGCAGTAATGGTTGAACCAAAATATTCGATAACATGGCCTGTTGCTCCGCCAATTCCTATTTGTTGAATAATGTGCAATATAACGTCTTTTGCGGTAGTACCTTTTGATAATACGCCATTGATTTCGATACCAAATGTTTTTGGCTTTCTTTGTGGCAATGCTTGAGTGGCAAAAACAAAACCAACTTCGCTAGTGCCTATACCAAAAGCTAATGCACCAAATGCGCCGTGGGTGCTAGTGTGGCTATCGCCGCATACTATCGTTTTACCCGGTTGAGTTATGCCAAGCTCCGGTCCAATGACATGAACGATACCTTGTTTTTTATTACCTAATTCAAAAATGGGTACATTAAACTCTTTACAATTATTTTCTAATTGTTCAACTTGATTTTTTTCTGCGGTCCCATTAAATGTATAGTTTCCGTTGGTATCAGCTTTTGTCGTCGGCGTAGAATGATCCATTGTTGCGAATGTTTGATTAGGGCATCTCAATTTTAATTTCTTTTCTCGTAGCATTTGAAATGCCTGTGGCGATGTGACCTCATGGATCAAATGAATGTCGATATATAATATTGCTGGTGTTTCATACGTTTCTGATTTAACAATATGTTTTTGCCAAACTTTGTCGAACAATGTTTTATCTAGCGAATTACTTTTCATTTTATTTTATTAATCTCACGTCTTTACCAATAATCTTAACTAACAGTACTTACAACCGTTTTACCAACGTCCGTGACTCATAAAGCCGACAGGTTCAAATTCAAAAACATCAATTATCTGCTGTTTAGAGGGTTTCCTTTCATTTTTTGTGCCGAGTGTTTTATCGTAATCTGGCTGAGATACACGAAAATAATGAGAGGACCTGTGAAAGCTCTGATGGTGATCATTATGCTTATTTTTGATTTGATGAATATTTTGTGGGATCATAATATATTTCCTTTTTACGTGTAATCACATTGACGTTTAGTATCGATATGTTTGAGTTAGTCATCGTCGTTAAATTTATTTCAAAGCTAGGGAGCAAAAAAATTACTCTCCATGCATAAATATTGTAGTACCGCCATCCATTGCTCTTTACTGCATACCATCCATCCATGGATATAAAAAAGCCCCGAAGCTTATTAGGTTTCGGGGCTGTAGTTATTAACTTGTTTTTAATTAAACATCGAAAATCACCCCATCGAGTTACCGAGGAGGAGGTTTATAATCACTAAGGTATATCTATTAACTGTTTGCATGGTGTAAATTTAGTTGTTTACATTTATTAAAGCAAGTTAAAGCAATACGACATAACTAAATGATCTATACCTATTTATTGAGTTAGCAGGTAATTTAATGATTAGAATATAAACATATAACCAGAAACTATATCTGATTGCTATGAATCAGATTGACAGAACAAGCATCAGGGTTCAAAGTTAAGTTATGAACAAATTGATTGAAATAAAAAAGAATATAGTGATTTTTGCTCGCTTGCTAACGCGTGTGCTATTACATCTGTCTATTAGAAGCTTTGAATTCTCAGGTAACAGTAATATTGGCACGGGTACGAATATTGGCTCTCGTTTGAACTGAGCACTGGTTGATAAGAAAAATAAAACCCGTGACTCTTTCAAGATTCACGGGTTTTTTTATATCTATGGATAGATGGTCAGGATTTTTGCTCCGGGCAAATCCTAAGTACCTACGTCCATGTAGGCAATTCCGCAAAGAGCCACGGATGGCGGTGCGGTTATAACCAAGGATGGCGGTACGATGTTCAAGCAAGGTGGTTAGGATTGCTCTATTAGTGTGGCGATATGAGATTTATTAAAGTAAAAAAATTCTTAGAATGAGAAATGAATATGAAAGTTCTTAAATTTGGCGGTTCGTCTTTAGCAACGGCAAAGAAAATACTCTCTGTGGTTTCTATCATTGAAAACCAAGTTGCAAACACGAGTGAATTAATCAGTAAGGTGGCTATTGTTGTATCTGCACCGGGTGGTATCACTAATCAGTTGGTTGCTTTAGTTACCTCCCTGAATCAAAAAAATGAGACGGTTCAACAATTACAAGAGCTCAGTGATTCGCTTTACCAAATTGCAAAAGAGATTGAAGATGAATTTGCTGTGGAGGATGCATCATTACAAAATAGGGTTATCAATAATTTTGAAAAACTCAATCAATTAATTGAAGGGGTCAAATTACTCGGACATTGCCCTGAACAAACAGAAGCCCAAATATTAACTTTTGGGGAGAGGTTAAGTATTCTATTTTTAGCTTGGATTTTTACAAAAAAGAAAGTCGAACTTACTTTCATTGAGCCAGAAAAATTTCTAGTGGCCGAAAAGCAAACCGGTGATACTTTAGCAAATTTACCTACCTCAAAAGAAAAATTTAGCCAAAACTATCAAAATTTTAATTCCATCTCTTTGATGCCAGGTTTCGTAGGGGTTTCTAGTAATGGCACAACAGTCACATTAGGTCGAAATGGGTCGGACTATTCCGCGGCAATTTTAGCGGTCTGTATAAAAGCTAAGATATGTGAAATTTGGACGGATGTTGATGGTGTTTACAACGCGGATCCAAGATTAGTCGCTGAAGCTGAACTAGTAAAGCAAATGACATTTAATGAAGCGATTGAATTATCCTATTTTGGTGCAAAAATATTACATCCTAAAACTATTACACCATTAAGTTTGAATGATATTCCTTGTTTGATTAAAAACTCATTAGCACCTGAGCGCCCTGGAACACTCATTTCTAAAAAAGCGAATAACGAAGTAAAAGTAAAAGCGGTAGCCAGTTTAAATAACGTTGCCATGTTAAATGTATCTGGCCCAGGTATGAAAGCTAAATTAGGGCTAACTAATCGTATTTTTGCCTCACTAGATAAAGCGAACGTTCAAGTAATATTGATTAGTCAATCATCTGCGGCCTATCGTATTAGTTTATGTGTTTCCAGCGAGCAAGTTAAATTAGCGGAAGAATGCTTAAAGGAAGAGTTTGAACTAGAGTTACAAAATCTACGAGTCGATCCTATCCAAGTGATGTACGACTTATCCGTTGTATCTTTAGTTGGCGACCAAATGCAGCAACAAAAAGGTATCGCGGCCAAGTTCTTTTCTTCATTATCGCAGGCAGGCGTGAATATTATAGCGATCGCGCAAGATTCTTCTGAGCGAAGTATATCAGCAGTGGTTAGAAGTCAGCGGACGGATGATGCAGTAAGCGTGTGTCATCGGAACCTCTTTGTACAGAGAGCGAGTATCGACGCGTTTATAATCGGCTGTGGAACTGTAGGCTCTGAATTACTTGAGCAAATCAAACGTCAGCAAAACTATTTATTGCAGAAAAATATTGACCTAGTCGTTTATGGTATTGCAAGTAGTAAGAAAATATTACTCAATAGCAAAGGAATTGATTTAAGTGAAGGGTGGAGAGACAACTTGCTGTCTTCTGCTGATAGCTACTCTCTTGATATATTAAAGCAATTCGTCGATGATAATCACCTATTAAACCCAGTGATTGTTGATGTAACCAGTAACTCAACGATTGCCATGCAAAGTGATCAGATTTTGGCAGCAAAATTTCATTTAGTAGCAGCCAATAAAAAAGCCAATACGGCATCTTTTGAATATTATCAGCGGATCCGTAAAGCAGCATTGAAGCATAAACGTCGTTTCTTATATGAAACTAACGTTGGAGCGGGGTTACCTGTGATTGATAATCTCCAGAGCCTATTAGGTGCAGGTGATGAGTTAGAGGTTTTTGAAGGTGTATTATCTGGTTCGCTTTCATATATTTTTGGACTGCTACATGAAGGATTCTCTTTATCTGAAGCGACGTTAAAGGCGCAGAAGTTGGGATATACAGAGCCAAATCCGGCGGAAGATCTTAGTGGTCTTGATATAGCGCGAAAAGTGTTAATTATCGCAAGAGAAGCAGGTCTTAAATTAGAGCTTGATGATATTGATTTGGAGTCGGTTGTACCCGAGGCATTAGCCAATGAACAAAATGCTTCAATATTTTTACGCAAACTACCTGCAGTCGATGCGGAAATTGATAAAAGAGTTAAGCTAGCTGAATCAGAAAATAAAGTTTTGCGTTATGTGGCAAAAATAACTAATGGAAAGTGTCAGGTTAGCATTCAATCCGTTGATAGTCGTCATCCTTTATTTGCGGTTAAAAATGGTGAAAATGCAATTGCAATGCATACAAGATATTACAATCCTGTCCCTTTTGTTATTAGAGGATATGGTGCCGGATCTGAGGTAACGGCTGCGGGATTATTTGCCGATTTATTGAGAACACTAGTATGGGATTTAGAATAAAATGAATAATCAATCTGACCTGAGTCAATTTAAAGCTTCGGATAGTCTAATAAGTGTTTTTGCGCCTATCTCTATCGGTAATATTAGCGTCGGTTTTGATTCTTTGGGAATGGCGCTTTCACCAATATCCAAGCATGACAAAAATAGTGGCAATGATAAATTGATAGGTGACATCGTTCATATTAAAACTGCTTCAAAAAATCATGATAGCTTGATTCAGCAAGGTAGTCACCACCATACTTTGCCTAATGACGTAAAAGATAATATTGTTTGGCAGGCGCTTGTTAACTTCAATCAAGCATTTGTTTCTCGCGGTGGTCGGCTAGTAAACGTAGACTTGATATTAGAAAAAAACATTCCAATTTGCAGTGGCTTGGGCTCAAGTTCTTGCTCTATAGTTGCAGCGCTCGTTGCCCTCAATGAGTTTTACAGTAAGCCGTTTTCAAATGATGAGCTTTTGTTAATGATGGGTGAGTTAGAATATGTTATAACAGGAAGTACGCATTACGATAATATTGCTCCCTGTTTTTTAGGTGGATTGCAGTTAATGTTAAGTGAAGATATTAGTAAAAATTGTCAATCGCTACCCACTTTTCAAGATTGTTTTTGGATTATTGCTTACCCCGACATTGAAGTGAGTACTCGCAAAGCGAGAGAAATATTGCCGAAAGAATATCCGATAAAAACACTAATTAAATCTTGCCAAAATATCGCGGGATTTATCGATGCGTGTCATCGCCAAGATAAGCATCAGGCATTTTCTTTATTAACCGACCAGATAGCGGAGCCTTATCGTGAATCGTTATTGGATAATTTTAGAGAAAGTAAAGAAATATTATTAACTAACAGTTGCTTATCTGTGGGGATTTCTGGTTCGGGGCCGACGATATTTGCCGTTGCCGATTCAATAGAAATAGCAGAAAAAGCAAAACAAATCATGTGTGAACAGTATGCAACTTCCGTAAATTCGATTGTTGAAATTTGTAAAGCTGATCTAATTGGTGCGAGAATCATCTGAGTCACAAGGAATGTTATCTAATTGGTAGTATAAATTATATTTTTACATATCACTAAAAATATTAAAATATTAAAATATTAAAATTGGCAAACTGACTTAGACACTTTACCTGAGACAGGAGAAAAATAAATGAAATATTATAACCTTAAGAAAAATGAACAAGTAGTTAGCTTTTCAACTGCGGTAAGAACAGGTTTAGGGGATAATCAAGGTTTATTTTTTCCTAAAAAAATAAAAGCGCTTGATGATATTGAATCATTATTATCTCTGCCAACAAAAGAGAGAAACTTTAAAATACTTTCAAATTTTGTTAGCGAGAACCTTTCTGAAGAACAACTAACAAAAGTATTGGATAAAACTTTCGCTTTTCCATCAAAATTATTCGCTGTGGATGATCAAAATTATTCTTTAGAACTTTTTCATGGACCGACATTAGCCTTTAAAGATTTTGGTGCTACTTTTATGGCAAGTTGTTTACAAGAATTTGCCAATGGAGAAAAAATCACAATTCTTACTGCAACATCGGGCGATACAGGAGCAGCTGTTGCCGAGGCATTTTATGGGATCGACAATATAGACGTGGTTATTTTATATCCAAAAGGAAAGATAAGTATTTTACAAGAAAAAATGTTTACTACTTTAGGAGAGAACATTCGGACATTGTCAGTTAATGGTACTTTTGATGACTGCCAAAAACTAGTTAAGCAAAGCTTTGATGACCAAGAACTTGTAAAAACTATAGGACTTAATTCGGCTAATTCGATTAATATTAGTCGTCTACTTGCTCAGGTTTGCTATTACTTTGATGCAATATCTCAGTTGCCTAAAGAAAAACGAAATGATGTTGTGGTTTCTGTTCCAAGTGGCAATTTTGGTAACCTTACTGCGGGGATTATAGCAAAAATTTTAGGTGCTCCAATTAAACGTTTCATTGCGACTACCAATGTGAACGACACGGTGCCCCGATATTTAGTTAGCGGAAAGTGGGAGCCTAAAGAGACTATTCCGACAATATCAAATGCTATGGATGTCAGCGAACCTAATAATTGGCCTCGCATTGAGTATATGATTGAATCGGCGCAGTTTAATAAGAATGATTTATCTGGCTGCTCTGCAACTGAGAGTGAAACTAGAACATCTTTAAGAGCATTGAATGTTAAAGGTTATGTCAGTGAACCTCATGCGTCGGTTGCCTATTTCGGTTTAAATCAATCGCTTAAAGCAGATGAAATCGGAATATTCTTAGGAACAGCTCATCCTGCAAAATTTAAAGATTCTGTTGATGAAATTTTAGACTTGGATTTACCTTTACCTCCTGAACTTGAAGCTTGTGTTAATAAAAAAATTCTATCGAAAGAATTAGATGCTGACTTTAATCTGTTAAAGGAATATTTACTTGGCTCGTAATCACGAGTTATAAAACCCATAAAAAAGGAAACTAATATGTCCATAGCTTATTTAAATGGCGAATTCATGCCAATAGAAGACGCTAAGATCTCCCCCCTTGATAGAGGGTTTCTTTTTGGTGATAGTATTTACGAATTTATCCCTTATTATAAATGTTGCCCTGTTGGTTTTGATTTACATATTCAACGTATGTTAGACGGTCTTTCAAAAATTCAAATTAAAATTGAGTCGACAGATTGGCGAGGCATTCTTGATCAAATAATCGCAAAAAATGATGGTGATGAATTGGCTGTTTATATACAAGTTAGTCGTGGAGCTGATGTAAAACGGGCTCACCAGTTTCCAACAAATATTAAACCAACCATTTTTATTATGACGCAGCCTATCGCTAAGCAAGTTTTAGCAAATGCTGAAACTGCAAAAACTTACTCTGTTCTAACCTCTTTAGATCAAAGATGGAAACATTGTGATATTAAATCAACTTCACTATTAGGTAATGTACTCCATTTTCAGAAGGGATATGAAAATAACAAAGATGAAACTTTACTATTTAATAATGATGGTAACTTAACTGAATGTAGTGCTTGCAATGTTTTTGTAGTAAATGGAGATAAAATAGCGACACCTATTTTAGATAAACAAATCTTACCGGGTGTTACGAGGCGTTTAGTTATCAATGCGGTTAATTCTAGCGATGAATATTCTATAGAAGAAAGAAATGTTAGTTTAGAAGAAGCAAAATTAGCAGATGAAATTTGGATTACTAGTTCCTCAAAACAAATAGCGCCTGTTATTGAAATGGATGGTATTGCAGTTGGGAATGGCAAAGTTGGTATAGTTTGGGAAGAATGTTCAAAGCTGTTTGATAAGATCAAATATCTCTAGATGAATAATTTATTTTCAGAAAAAGGAAAATTTTGGCAAGTACTGTTCTTTTCGTTTTCTTTGATATTTATCATAGCGACGAATTACGAACCTTACCAGATGAGTTGGTTGTTAAAAGTACTACCTATGCTTTTATTGATCACTGTTGCAATTAAGAATCTTGACTGGAATCATTCAAAACTATTCATTACAGGTTTGATCTTTTCAGTATGTGGTGATTTCATTCTTGATTTTTTTGCAGAAGATGGTTTTGTTTTTGGTTTGGGCTCATTTTTTATCGCGCATAGTTTTTATTTGTTTTATTTTGCTCGGTGGCAGTGGGATTCTAGAAAAGCTGGTTTATCGTTGCTTGTTTTGACTTATGGCGGTTATGTTATGAGCCACCTATTATCTAATCTAGGAGCGCTTTTTTATCCTGTTATTGGATATATGTTTATACTTACACTAATGGCATTTGCGAGTTTCTTTTCTAAAAAGTCTAACATTTGGTTTGTGCTGGGTGGAATTAGTTTTGTTATTTCTGATTCGATTTTAGGTATTAATAAATTTTATTTGCCATTTGATGCTTCACATATTTTAATCATGGTAAGTTATTATTTTGCGCAGTTTGCTTTGTTGAAGGGAGTATTTAAACTCAAAAGCGTTTTGCTTAATTAGTACCTACTTTTGGCGTTCCCACTAGGGAGTGGAGCTAGTCTAGGTTAACTTGTATGGCTATATTTCATTGATCACTGCTACTTCGCAATACCTACGCAGTCATTTGAAAGGTTTCTGAAATATACAAAAGAACGGACCAATAATGAAAGTTTAATGTTTCAGCATTAGCTCAAATTTTGATTAAAAATCAAAAATGACATATAATTGCGCATATATGTGGAATTAGTGCCCTATAAATGGAGGGTTTTATGGCCCAAGTTACAATATATCTAGAAGATGATGTGGTTGATAAGATGAAGAGTGCTGCAAAAGAATCTTCTATTTCTCAAAGCAAATGGGTTTCAAACTTAATAAGAAATAAAGTATCTACGCAGTGGCCTGATTCTGTAAAAAACCTTGCGGGAAGTTGGGCTGATATGCCTGATGCTGAGATATTAAGAGAAGGTTTTGGTCAAGATGCTCCACGCGAGTCATTTTAATGTTCGCATTGGATACCAATACTTTAATCTACTATTTTAAAAATTTTGGTAATGTCAGTAAAGCGCTATTGAAACATTCTCCTAGTGAGTTAGCGATACCTTCCATTGTAATGTTCGAGTTGGAGGTGGGGATCGCGAAGTCAAATTCTCCTCAAAAAAGAATTGCACAATTGAATGAGCTGACATCCTTAGTGAAAATATTGGATTTCACATCTAAAGAAGCAAAAGAGTCTGCAAAGATAAGGGCTTATTTAGAGAGTAAGGGAACACCAATTGGGCCTTTTGATTGTCTAATCGCCGGAACGGTGTTAGCAAATAACGCTACTTTAGTGACTCATAACGTAAAAGAGTTCAATCGTATTGACGGCTTAAAAATAATAGACTGGTTCTAGCTGGAGGTATATATGGATAATCTAGTAATAAGACAAGCGACTATAGAAGACCTTGATACGCTATTGAGTTTCGAACAAGGCATCATCGAATACGAGCGCTCCATGCTCCCCGATATGATGACAGGACACTTTAATTATTATGACTTAAAAGAACTAATTGAAAATGACGATAGTAAAGTTTTAGTCGCAGCAGTAGATGGTAAATTAGTCGCTTCCGGTTACGCAAAGTTAAAAAAGTCTTTAAATTATCTCACCCATGAGTTTCACTCTTTTCTCGGTTTTATGTTTGTCTCTCCTGATTTTAGAGGAGAAGGAATAAACGGAAAAATAATTGACCAATTAACTATTTGGAGTAAGAAAAAAGGCGCAACCGTTCTATGTTTAACGGTGTTTGCCCAAAACCAATCAGGTATTAGAGCTTATGAAAAAATAGGGTTTGATAAGAATGTGATTGAAATGCGGAAAGATATCTAATAAGAAATTAAAGTTTACAGCTTTAAATAATCGTTTAATCTATCTTTTTATTAATGCAAGTTGAAACGCATCAATATTTTTTTAAATCCTAAGTGCTTATTAAGACTATAACGCAAAGTTGTCGCGCACGTTTTTATCGCGTCGAATTCAAACGAATGGTTATATGGCTTTTTAAGAGATTAAATTAATCATTGGACCATTTAATCTGAAATTCTATTTCTTCTTCTGAGTCTTCACGTTCATGCTCAATATTGAATTTTGCTCGAACAGGAACATAGATTCTTTCGCCGGAAATTTGTATTTCAAATTTTTCACCACTTTCCAAAGAGTCTGCTAAGCGTCTTAACTTTGCTACAAATTCTGAAGTGGAATATGTCTTTTCAATATCTCGTTCTTCTTTTGT